>CALURS010000027.1 GCA_944323215.1 Candidatus Gastranaerophilales bacterium
GAATCCAAACCACCACCGACAGAAACCGATGCTGTTCTTTGCTCTTTTAACACAATCGTTACATCATATAAATCCGGATTATCTTCACTTACATCGACTTGACGGTTAACGTCTTTAAATGATTGAGTAGAATATAACTTAACTAAATCCTGCTTTACTAAATTTTCGTTATAAACTGTTCCAGGTTCAGTCATTATATTTCTTTCAACAACATAATCCTTTGTCTTTTCATTACCAACAATCATTATTTTATTAATACGACCTTCATTTATTCTTAAATTAAGAACACCATCCGGATCATCATAAAATGAATCAATACGAGCCAAAATATAGCCCTTTGAATAATATTTATCATTAATTTTTTCAATAGCCTCATTTATAGTAGTAATATTTTGAGGCTTACCTTTAAGCGGTAACAAATAAGGCATTAATTCTTCTGTTGAAACAACCGTATTTCCTTCGATAGTAAAATCCGTAACCGGAATATTTTCTTCTAAAAGAATTTTCAAAGTAACAGTATCGTCTGCTGAACGAATAGGTATTGCCTTCATATTATCGGTAAAATAACCCATATTAAAGATTTTAGACAAATCTTGCTGCAAAAGCTCCTCATCATATACATCGCCCTTTTTTAATTGCATAACATTCTTTATATTTTCCGGACGAATAATATTTGAACCTAAAATTTCAATATCTTTAATATAAACCGTATTAAATTCGACAGGCTGAACTGGCGCATCAATATTTATTGTACCGGTACTATTTAACTCTGACGTATCTACTGTACTCATATTTTCAGCGGAAAACGCCGGCAATACCGATAATAATAATATTCCTGCTACTACAAATAATTCTCTCATTGAATAATATTTATGCAATAATCTTACTCACTTAGCTATCTTATAAAATCATACCATAAATACGTTTATGAATAAAGTGTTAAAAAAATTTTTTTTATCGTAAAATTATAAAATCATGATAGGTGTAGATATAGAAGATATCTCAAGATTTCAAAACAAATCAGAGGCCTTTTATCAAAGGCTTTTTACGGATAATGAAATAAACTATTGTAAATCTCACAAAAATCCTGCGCCCCATTTTGCAGCAAGATTTTGTGCAAAAGAAGCTATTTACAAAGCTTTATCTTCTATCGGGATTAATATTTCTTCATACAAGAAAATTGAGATTTTAAAACGAGCTTCAGGAGCTCTTGAAGTTCGTTTGCCAGAAAATATATCAAAAAAAGTACACGTTAGTATTTCTCACGAAAAAAACAAAGCAATAGCTTTTGCACTTATTGAAGAATAGATTTTAAGATTTTAACTGATAAATATCTAACTTACTTTCTACAATTTGCGGTTCAGAATAATTTTTCAAATACTCTACGGCATCCTCAGGTGTTTTTGCAATATAGTACATTTCACGGCTACGTTCTTTTGCAAATTTTTCACTAATAATAACTTCAAAAAATTCATTAAGTTTTGTATAAAAGTTATTGGTATTTAAAAGCACAATAGCTTTTTTATTATAACCAAGCTGCTTTTGGACAATCATTTCAGACAATTCTTCCAAAGTTCCAAAGCCCCCAGGAAGTGCAACTATTGCATCCGACAAATTATCAAGCTTTGCTTTTCTTTCGCGCATTCCTGATGTAACATAAAACTCATCACAAGCTTCTTCTTTACTAACACACAATTTATATAATTTTTCAGGCATAACACCGGCAATTTTTGAACCATTTTGTTTAGCTGAGGACGCAGATGCCCACATTAAACCTAAATTACTTCCGCCATAAACTATATCAAAACCGTTTTGTCCCAATAATGCCCCTAATTTTTCAGCATCACGAAAATATACCTCATCCAATATTGAAGATGACGATGCAAAAACACACACTTTTTTTATCATTTAGAAATTACCTCCAACCAAATAATAATATGAACAGCAACAACCTGTTCCATTCGGTGAACAATCTGCCTTTATTTCTTCGTGAGCTTTGTTAGCACAAAACGGTTCTATTTTTTTTCTATATATATTAACTCCAAACACATCTTTTCCCCAACGGTTAGGTCCCTTTTTCCCATTAATATCATAAAACATCATGCCCAATTTATCAGTATTTCCTGACTCATTCCATTTAAAACCTATCACATTATCATCTGCTACCTCATAAACACTAGTAAAATCTCCAACTCCAGCGGCACGATGACCATTCATATATTTAATTTTGTATGGTTTTGTCTCTTTATACACCGAATCAGAAATTGATTTTATCATTATCAATTCAAACTCTTTAAAATCTTTTATTCCATACACACTGGCTGCAGAAAAAGCGTGATTTATACGTTCCTGTAGAGCTCTCCACTCAAGAACTCTTGATGCCTGCATAGTATCATTTATCGAAAAAGGAATTATTAAACATCCTACAATCACTAGAATTACTGCAAGAATCGTTATTTCAACAATTGTAAATGCTTTTTTCATTACACTCTCCTTAAGCCATATCCAAACGCTTCTTCTCTGCTATGAGGCTATCCCACACCCACTCCGGTACAAAATTTTTACCCAAAATTATTTGTCCATTCATAATATTTGGAGCATGGAAATCTGATCCGCCTGTTACAATTAAGCCCAACTCCTCTGCCATAGATGAAAAATATTCTACTATTGCAGGCGAATGCTTCCTATGATAGGCTTCAATTCCTCTTAAACCATAATTCATTAATTCTTTAATTAATTTTTCTGCTATATCTATATCATAAGGGTGCGCAATAACTGGAACACCACCACTATCATAGATTACTTCTACAGCATCAAATGGCGAAACAGTCTTACGCTCAACATACACTGATGAATTCTTATGAATATACTTATTATAAGCCTCAATGACACCACTTGTTCCACCAGCATTAGTTATTGCTTTGGCTATGTGAGGACGACCTATACTACCACCTTCTGCTACCATCTTTTTTATATCATCAAGGGATATCTTTATGCCTTCTTTTTTACTCAAAAGTCGAATTATTTCTTTGGTTTGTTTATATCTTGCATGCTGTTGCGTTTTTAACATCGAAATAAAATCTGAATTATTAACATCAGGAAAATATCCTAAAATATGAACTTCATAATCCTTATATAAAGTATTAACTTCTATTCCCGGAATAATCTTTAAATTAATATTGTTTTTATCAATATAAGATTTAGCAACATCATATGATAGTACATTATCATGATCAGTAAGAGAAATAGCTTCCAAACCTGCAGCAACAGCCAAATCTACAATTTTTTCCGGAGAAAAAACACCATCTGAATAATTTGTATGGATATGAAAATCAGCTTTCATTGTCTTCACCACCTAGCGTAGAAGGATATTCACTTACGTACGATTTATTATAAATATAATTTAATCTATCAATTTTTACAGGTAAATTATTTTCAAAAACAACTTTAACCGCATTAACCTGTACTCTACCCGTCTCAGCAACTTCATATCTTGCAGGAATAGCATTAATAAATCGATTAACAGATGTAGAATACTCCATCCCTATAACGCCGTCAGGACAGCCGCAAAATCCAACATCAGTTATATATCCCATATTATTAAAGATTTGTTCATCTGCAGTTTGTACATGCGTATGAGTTCCAACAAACAACCCTACACCATATTCGCTTAAATAACGTCCAAGTGCCAATTTTTCGGCAGTCGCTTCCGCATGAAAATCAACTATAATTATATCAACCGTACCTTTTAATTTCTCAACTGACTCCTTAATTGTTTCCCAAGGTGAATTTACAGGCGGCATAAATACTTGACCAAGAGCATTAATAACCGCAATTCGTTTGCCACCCTTGTCAAAAACACGACACCCGAAGCCTAATGTTTCCTTTGGATAATTAATAGGGCGAACTAATATTTCATCTTCTTCTATATAATCTAAAATATCTCTTTTATCCCAAATATGATTTCCTGACGTAAAACAATCAATACCGTAAGATTTTAGTTCTTCATAATTCTTCTTTGTTAATCCAAATCCATGAGAAGCATTTTCAACATTTGCAACAACAAAATCCGGTTTATCCTCGGCATTAATAGATGATAGGAAATCCCGAACCGCAATCCGTCCGGGTTTTCCTGTTATATCTCCAAAAAATAATATTTTATAACTCTGCTTGTTTTCCATATAACTTATTTTGCAATTTCAGTTGTTCTGAACTCTCTTACCACGGTTACTTTAATCTGTCCGGGATAATCAAGCTCATTTTCAATTTTATTAGCTATATCTCTTGCTAATTTTTGAGATGCTAAATCATCAAACATTTCTGATTGAACAATCACACGAACTTCACGCCCAGCCTGTACAGCAAAGGACTGTTTGATTCCCTCGTAACTGTTAACAATTTCTTCAATCTTTTGTAAACGTTTAATATATATTTCTAAAGTATCACGTCTTGCTCCAGGTCTTGATGCTGAAATTGCATCAGCCAATTTAACCAACACAGCTTCAACGGAATTTGCAGTAACTCCATCGTGATGAGCCTCTATTGCATGTATGATTTCAGGTTTTTCGCCGTATCTTTGAGCTAGCTCAACACCCAATTCTATATGGGTACCTTCTTGTGTTTGGTCAACAGCCTTACCTATATCGTGCAATAACCCTGCTCTCTTTGCAACATATACATTGGCACCTAGTTCAGCAGCCAGCATGCCTGCTATGTGCCCAACTTCCAGAGAGTGTTTTAAAACATTTTGCCCATAGCTTGTTCTGTAATATAATCTTCCAAGATTTTTGATAAGCTCTTTGTTTAATCCGATTATACCTACATCTAATGCCGCATTTTCACCCTCTTCCATAATTTTTTTATCAATTTCTTCTTTAGCCTTTTCCACCATTTCTTCAATTCTTACAGGGTGAATTCGACCATCTTGGATAAGTTTCTCCAATGCTAATTTTGCAACTTCTCTTCTTACTGGATCAAAAGATGAAAGTACAACAGCTTCTGGGGTATCGTCAATTATTAAATCAACGCCGGTAAGAGTTTCTAATGTTCTTATATTTCTGCCTTCCCTACCTATTATACGCCCTTTCATTTCATCATTCGGCAACGATACTACTGAAACAGTTGATTCGACTACTTGCTCTATCATACATCTCTGCATAGTTGTCGATAAGATTTCTTTTGACTTTTCTACAGCCGTTTCTCTTATTTTTGCCTCATTTTCACGAATTAATTGCATTTGTTCTTGTGCTAAATCAGTTTTCAACTGCTCAAGAAACATTTTCTTTGCTTCTTCTGTCGATAATCCACTAATTCGCTCTAGTTCAGCTGTTTGTTTCTGTATTATCTCTGCCAATATGTCTTCTTTATCTATTATTTGATCTTTTAATTTGTCTAACTCTACTTCCTTGTCTGTAACTTCTTGAATTTTTGTTTCTAAAAGATCTTCACGCTTAATGAGCTTATTTTCTAATGCAGAAAGCTCTCTTCTTCGCTCTCTTTCATCTTCTTTAATTTGTTCACTCTCTGCTTGTAAGGCTTCTTTTGCTTTTATTAAAGCCTCTTTGTGAATTATTGCCTCTTTTTTAGCTAATTCAGCCTTGCTCTGCTCTGTTTGCGCTGAAAGATTGTTATATCTGACTTGCTGTACTACTACTAATACAAGCAAGATTACGCATATAACAGCAGCCACGGTGGTCAATATCATATTTGTTCACCTTGTCCTTTTCTATTCTTTTTTTTATCTATACACGACTATTCGGTACATATAACCTACCGAATTATTATTTAATATTTTTTTTAAACAACTTCATCGCATATATTATCAAAAAATTTTCTACTACAACTGATTTAATAATATCATGCAAATTCTTTTTTGTATAGGATTAAAATTTTTTTCTGTTATAATAATTCTATGGAGCGCTTTTTATTTAAAAATACTTTAACTTATCAACTATTATTATCTCTGCAAAAATATTTAACCGTATTTATATCAACTCTTGGAAACATCGTAATTATGATGGGAATGGTTCTTAAGCGCATTATTAAATTTGATATTGATATCAAGGAACTTATCTATCAATGTTACAGATTCGGAGTAAGCTCACTTCCAATAACTTTATCAATCGTAGGTATGTCCTCCGTAATCGTTGCAACACAGGTCGCCGGTGAAATGATAAAACAAGGGGGAGGAAATTACGTAGGAATGTTTGTTGCAATACTTCTAGTCAGGGAAGAAGCGGTTATTATGTCCGGCTTTGCTATAATCTATATGATTGGGTCCTCACTTGCTTCAGAAATAGCAACTATGAAGGTAACTGATCAAATTGATGCAATAAAAGTTTTAAAAGTAGATCCAATACGCTATCTTTTCGCTCCAAGAATTCTGTCAGGAATAATCATGATGCCGCTGCTTACAATCATTGCAACATTATTCGGAATTTTGGGCGGTGCCGTAGCTTCGAATATAGCAAGCGGGTTATCCTACAGAGCCTTTTTTGATTCTGTCTGGTTTGGTTTATACGTAAGAGACATGTATATAAGTATCTTTAAAGCAGCAGTTTTTGGATTTGTTATAGCATTAATAAGTTGTACTTGCGGTTACTACGCTGACGGCGGCGCAAAGGGTGTTGGAGATGCGACAACTAAAGCTGTTGTTTGGTCATTTATCGCAATCGTATTTCTTGATATGATTTTTGCAATAGCTTTCTTTTTCTAATATAGGTGAACAGATGGGTATTAAAGTAGAAAATTTAACAAAAACTTTCGATAACAAAAAAGTCATAGATAACATTTCATTCAGCGTAAATGATGGTGAAATTCTTGCAATTGTGGGATTTAGCGGTTCAGGAAAAAGTACCGTGCTTAAACTTATTAGCGGACTAATCACCCCAGATGGCGGGAATATTATTACCACTGGTGATATTGCTATGGTATTTCAATATTCTGCTTTATTTGATTCGCTTAACGTTTTTGACAATATTTCTTTTGCCTTAGTTGAGAGAAAAGATCTAAGGAAAAAATATACAGAAGAAGAACTACACAAAATAGTAAAAGAAAAACTTGAACTGGTAGGATTAAGTGGAATTGAAGAAAAATTTCCGTCTGAACTTTCAGGCGGAATGCAAAAACGCGTAAGCTTTGCTCGTGCAATAGTAACAGAACCGCAAATCATACTGTATGACGAACCTACGGCAGGACTTGATCCGATTTCTTCCACTCTTATTGAAAACTATATCGTAAGACTTAAAAATGAAACAAATGCAGCATCTATTGTTGTCACTCACCAAATGTCAACTATTAAAAGAACTGCAGATAAAGTAATTATGTTATACAACGGTCAAATTGTTTTTGCGGGAACCCCAGAGGAATTGGAAAGAGAAGAAACTCCTTATACTAAACAGTTTGTCAACGCCTCTCTGGACGGACCGATGAAAATGTTTGCAGAATAAAAGATTTTTGCTAGAATAATAAAGAAATGAGGGCATAATGAAGGTACCAGCATCTATAAAAGTAGGAATATTAGCACTTATAGCTTTAACAATATTTTTTATGACGATTCTTTGGGTTAAAGGTCGTTCTTTCTCCTCCGCAGAAAGAATTGAAATCCGCTTTAAAGATGTTAACGGAATGCGTCCCGGCTCTGGTGTTCAAATGATGGGATTTAGAGTTGGACAGGTAGAAGAAATTACACCTGTCGTTAATGGCTCTGATAGTTATGTTAAATTAAAATTTGTTATTACAAACCCAAACATTACAATTCCAAGAGCATCTGCCATTTCTATTCAACAATCAGGTCTGATTGGCGAACAATTCCTTGAAATTACACCTCCTAATACAAAAACTATTTTCTTACCTGTTTATAACAAGAATATCTTACCCACTAATGTTCCTGTTGAAATTAAACTTGATGAAAAAATGTATGACGTTGGAGAGGTAAAAAAATCTCAAATCTTAACATCACAACTTGTTCCGCTTAAATATAGAGAGGATATAAGAACGCCTTATGCATATAAGATTAACTATGTTGTGGATCTCCCCGGTTTAATTCTTCCTGATTTTATGACCGGAGAAATTATTACTGTAAACGGCAAGAAAAAATTACGAATTGCACCAAAAGATAATGCAGCAATCCCTTATCCTAACCAAACCTCGCCATATACAATTATTGAACCAATGAGAATTGCTGATTTTATGGAATTACAATACGAAGCTGCTGAAGGTCTGACTGAAACAAACCGTATCATTAACGAATTATTTAATGATGCAATGGTTAAAGACCTTAAACAGTCTGTTTCTAACTTCAAAACACTTACAGCTCAAGCGACTTCTACACTTTCCAAAGCAGAAGAACTTATTGAAGCTTCCAAAGGCGATATCCAAATCCTTATGGATATGATGAAGGATGTTTCAAATAACTTTAACACTCTTACTACTAATATTAATGACATAATAGGTGATGAGCAATTTAAACCTGCTATGTATAACTTTACAGAGTCTGTTACAAAACTTTCTAACAGCGTTACACCTATTCTTACATCGGTTGATTCTCAAGCTTTTGCCAGTGACCTCAACGCCGTTATGCATAACTTGAATGAAATTTCTCAATCTGTTAATGCTCTTACAAGCGATGAAAATGTCAAAAAGCAAATTATGTCCAGCATTGAAAATGTTAACTTATCTTTGACTAAACTAAACATTGCTCTTGATTCACTCAATAGTTGCGCTGCTGGAAGTAATCAAACAAATTTACAACAAATTGTAAATGATACTTCTGTATCTGTTTCAAACTTGAGAAAATTCTCAGAAAAACTCAATAAACGTTTCCTTCTTTTTAGGCTTATGTTCTAAGGAGTTGCATTTTATGTTTTCAATAATTATACCTACAATTCTTAGAAGACCTGATATCTTAAGCTCCAATTTGGATATCCTTGTTGGAGATGAAATTGTTGATGAAATAATTATTATAAATAATAATCCTAAAAAACAGTTTAATTATTCCAACCCTAAAATAAAAGTATTAAACCAAGAAGAAAACCTATATGTTAATAAAAGCTGGAATTTAGGTATCAACAAGATTAACAATGAATACTTCGGAATTTTAAATGACGATATAATTTGCTGCAAAGAGTTTATAACAAAGATTTATAATTCTAAAATTCTGGAGGAAAAAGATACCGGACTTCTTGGTATGAATTCTTTATATCTGTTAGATTTTGGAATAGAAGAAGATGATATCACTCCTCCAGATTCAACAACAAATATACCTCCACATTTTATTCAATTGAAAGATTTTGATACCCTTCTTGATTGGGGAAGTTTAATATTAGGTAAAAAGGAAAATTATTATAATATTCCGGAAGAACTTAAAATAATATATGGCGATAACTACTTGCTACACAAAAATAAAAATAAAAAAAATTACTTAATATGTAACTTACCGGTTAAACATATACACTCATTAACTGTCAGAAGCAAAGCTTTCGAGCAAATACTGCTTGATGATCATAAAATTTGGACTCAGATCCTTCCTGATATTTCTTAACAATCTCTTGCAATATATCATATTTAATATACGATATATAATATAAAGGGATTCTAAGGGGTATATTAATGAAGTTATCACCAATTAACAAAGGTAATACTAATAGGGGTAATATAAATTATGGCTCAAAAGGAGCTTTACTAAACAAACCGGCAAGGTATGCTTATTCTGCATTGTTTACGCTATCTCTACTTTCGTCGGTAGCAAATACCAGCGATGTTTTTGTAAATTCAAAAAACAACAAAGAAGATGTAAAAACTGAAAATAATATATTTAAACCTACAGATAAACAAACAAATAAAGCTCAGTTTATTTATACAGATATGTACGGAAACAGGTGGGTACCTTACAGAACATATAAAGAGCTCGAAAAAGAAGCAGAGCAAAGAAAACAAGAATTAGAAGAAACCGAAGCTGCTTTTGATAATATCGTCGCACAAGATGAGCAACTTGATAAATATGAACTTGCTGTAGAAGAACAGTACAATGAAGCTATTAAAGCACTCAAAGATATAACATATAGAATACAAAGTACAAAACAATATCTTGATTATGAAATTGAGCAGTATCACGAGTTAGAAAGCAAGCTTCTAAAACCAATAATCGGAGGCTTTTTAGGTGGCTTTGCTTTAAGCCTTGGTATAGGTACATTAATAAAATTAAATAAAATGAATAGAAAAAAACTTTCACCTGATAATAATAAATTAGTTGGAAATAAGGATTAAGACACAATGAAAATCAATGCAATAAATAAAGCTGAAACAAATTACAAAGGACTAAAACTTAACAATAAAACAACCAACCTTGCATACTCGTCTTTATTTTCATTAACATTATTATCTTCCGTAGCCAATTTAGTAAATATGCCTGCAAAAGATACTTTCAATAAGTCTGGTCAAAAAACTAATTCACAAGAATTAGCCTACACAGAAAAATCACCTGTAACGAAAGCTCAACAAATTTATACTGACGGATTTAATAATAAATGGGTCATGTTACAAGAATATCAAGCATTACGACAAGAAAGTTTTGAGGACCTTAAAAGAATATACAGTAAAAAAGATTTAATCAATAGTCGTATCAGTGGCATGGAAGAAACCAGTCAAAATATACAAAAAATGCAAAATTCTATTAATGAGGTTAATACAACTTATCCTCAATTAGAAGCAGAAGCCGCCTATTTAGAGCAGCAATATAACGATATCAAAGACACAAATGACATTTTACACGATTCAACCACTGAAGTTTTAACGGTTGGAGGAGTACTTGGAATAATTGCAGGAATAATCGTTAGGCTCTGGTACAATTTATTTAATAATAAAATCAAACCATTAATTAACAAAGCTAAACAATATTTAAAATTATAGATTTTGTTTAGGGGTAAATGATATTTATGTTGGGGTAATTTTAAAGGGTTCAATGAACCCTCTTTTTTTAGCTAATTTAATATATATAATCAAAATTATATATTTCTGAATTTTACTAAATCCATTTTTCTTAGTCTGATATTTTCCGGAGTAACCTCCATTAATTCATCATCACCAATATACTCAAGTGCATCTTCAAGAGATAATTCTCTATGAGCTTGCAAAGTTACCATAACATCTGCTGTTGCGCTTCTCATATTAGTAAGTTTTTTAGTTTTACATACATTAACAACAATATCTTGAGGTTTATTTCCTTCGCCAACAATCATTCCACGATAAACCTTTGTTTTAGGAGTAATAAAGAATACACCTCTATCTTCAAATTGAGCTAAAGCATAAGGTACAGCTTCGCCTTGCTCGTGAGCTATTAAACTACCGTTACGTTGTCTAGGAATATCTCCCGAATACGGTTTATACTCATCAAATGTATGGTACATAATACCTTCACCACGAGTCATACGAATAAACTCAGTTCTGAAACCTATTAAACCTCTTGCAGGAATTGAAAATCTAATATGAGTTCTCGCATTTGCACTATTCATTTCTAACATATTGGCTTTTCTTTTTGCCAAACGTTCTATACACGATCCGGCATAAGCTTCAGGAACATCTATAGTCAAATTTTCAAATGGTTCATACGTTTCGCCATTAATGGTTTTAAAAATTACCTCCGGCTTCGATACTTGGAATTCAAAACCTTCTCTTCGCATTGTTTCGATAAGAATACTCAAATGTAGTTCACCTCTACCGCTTACTCTGAACATATCCGTACTATCCGTATCTTCAACACGCATTGAAACATTCTTTTCCAACTCATCATACAAACGTTTTCTTATTTGACGACTTGTCACAAATTTTCCTTCTTCACCAGCAAACGGACTATCGTTTACAGAAAAATTCATTTGCAGTGTCGGCTCATCAACTTTTATTAATGGTAGCGGATTAATATGATTCAAGTCACAAATTGTTTCACCTATTTGAATATCAGCAAAACCTGCAATCCCGACTATGTCTCCTGCACTTGCTTCTTCAATTTCAACCCTGCCTAAATCCTTAAAGCCAAATAATTTTGTAATTTTTCCACGCTCTGTTGAACCATCAGCATGCACCAATGTAACCGTTTCTTGCGATGAGACCTTACCATTTGCTATTCTGCCTATTACAATTCTTCCTACATAATCGTTATAATCTAACGTTGTTGCTCTAAATTGCAATGGCAATGATGCATCTCCTGTTGGCGGAGCTATATTTTCTATAATACAATCAAGCAGTGGAACTATATCTTTTCTTTCATCATCAAGATTTTTTATTGCAAACCCGTTAAGACTACTTGCATATATATAAGGGAAATCTATTAAATCTTCCCTGTCAGTAAGCTCAGTAAATAAATCAAATACTTTATCCAACGTTCTGTCAGGATCAGCCGCCGGCTTATCAATTTTATTGATTACAACTATAATCTTAATTCCTAACTCTAATGCTTTTGATAAAACAAATCTGGTCTGAGGCATCGGGCCTTCTGCGGCATCTACAATTAAAAGTGCACCGTCAACCATACCTAGTACACGTTCAACTTCACCGCCAAAATCTGCGTGACCCGGAGTATCGACTACATTTATCTTATAATCTTTGTAATTTATTGATATATTTTTTGATAAAATTGTTATTCCACGTTCTCTTTCCAAGTCATTACTATCTAAGACACGCTCTTGCATATGCTGATTTGCTCTGAACGCTCCTGCCTGTTTTAGCATACAATCTACTAATGTTGTTTTTCCATGGTCAACGTGCGCTATTATAGCTATATTTCTTATTTTTTTATTATCCATAATCTTTTTCCCTAGTGTAAAATCTACACTTATTATGATATCCGCTAAATTTTAGATTTCAAGAAAAGATTATTCTTCACTTATTAAAACTTCCCAGTCTTCTGACAATTTATCCAAAATTGATTTAACTGATTTATTTTTATCAGTCAGTATCTGTTGAACAGCAGCATTTATTAAAGTATTTAACTCTTTCTGATTTCTAATTTGCTTTACAACAGGCTCTACTTTGTTTAACTGTTTTGCACTTATAGAGCGAGCTTTTGATTCTAATGAAGAATAATCATTATAGAAACTTGAACCAAGCGCTTTATTTGTGGTTGCTATGACGTTTGTTTTCTTTGCCAGTTTAAGTTGATTTTCCGAATTTGTTAAAAACAGACAAAAATCTAATGCTTCATCTTTGTGTTTTGCTTTTATAGGAATTACAAAATTCATAAGAGAAAAATCGTATTGCCCCTTTGCTCCAATTAATTGAGGTTTAACTTCCGTACAATTATAAACATTTGGAGCATTTTCCTTTAGCATATTTAAGAAATTTGCACCTGCTTGAAAAAATACACTTTTGCCTGACATATATTGTTCAAAAGCCTCTCTATGAGTTATAGAAACTGTTTCTTTGGGTATTAAATTATTTTGGTACAAATTTCTAAACTGCGCAAATAGCTTTACGCTCTCTTCTGAATTTATTTTATCTGGAGAGCTTAACCCGTACTTATTAAGAATTCTATACATAGAATCATTATCGACAAGATTCGGCGTATAAATATATGCTCCTGTTGATTTTTTTACATACTCGGCATTATTGTTCATTTGAGTATAAGAAATAGGAATAGGTTTATCTACACTGACAATTTTTTGAGTAAATGGTTTATACCTATGTCTTGATACTTTTCTCCAAGTAGTTTTAACCTCCACTTCTTCTTTTCCTAATTGAGTTTTGTTTAGCAAATCCCAGTTTACAAAGGTTACAGATGATGTTGCATACCAAGGAATAGAATACAATTCACCATTATATTTTAAAGATTCAATTATATGCTTATTATATCCTTCAACTTTTGTTTCAGGAATATTCATTAATGCTCCTCTTTGTGCCAGCAAAGCCGAAAAATCTGGATTTAAATTGACCAAATCAGGAGGGTTATTACCTAAAACTGCCGCCAATGTTCTCTTATCACCTTCTGAAAAAGGTACATCAACCCACTCTATCTTTATATCAGGATGTGTTTTTTCATATTCTGCAATAACTCCGTTAATATACTCTGAAAAATCGCCCATTTGCAGAGTCCAAAAGGTTAGGATATTATCGTCATTTTTAACTGAACAACCACTCAAAAAACAGACTAATAAAAATAGTAATAATAATTTTTTCATTTACTCTCCGAAGTTTTTCTCAATTATAGCAAAAAACTATTGTTTTAATCAAAAAAAATAATATAATAGAGTAAAAGAAAGGAGAGATAAATATGCTAAGACTAATCGTAATAATTTTACTTGCCGGAGCTTGTTATTTTGTATACAACAACTGGAACGATATAACAACAGGATTTATTTCCGGAGCTAAACAAGAAAAAACAGTTCAAGCAGTTGGTGCAACGAGAGGGGAATTAAACTCGGAAGCACAACAGGCACTTGATCGTGAATAATCAATTCAAAAGATAATAAAACTATTTTCCTCATTTATTTATGTAGTATTATTTTAAATAAGAAGTATGAATAAATGAGGAAATTTTAATGATAATAATAATGGAAAAAAATGCAACCGAAGAACAGATAAAATCGGTATGCGAAAGATTAGAACATTATGGTTTTAGGATAAACCTTAACCATGGTGAAGTATACACAGTAATAGCGGCACTTGGAGATAAAAGATTACTTCAACCTCAATCTATATCATCCTTAGATGGGGTAAAGGAAGTAAAAATAATCCAAGAGCCATTTAAACTTGCAAGCAGAGAAACTAAATCTGAAGATACTGTAATAGAATTTTCAAACGGTCTTAGAATTGGCGGCAACGAACGTCCGGTAATAATGGCAGGACCTTGTAGCGTAGAACGTGAAATAGATGGACTACTAGAAGTTGCTTATGCTGCAAAAGAAATGGGTGCAAAAGTTTTAAGGGGCGGAGCATTCAAGCCCAGAACATCACCTTACGATTTTCAAGGTATGGAAGAAAAGGGGCTTCAATACTTAGCAGAGGCACGAGAAAAGACAGGACTTCTTGTTGTTACAGAGGTTATGGATACATTAGATTTACCGCTAGTTATGGAATATGCTGATATTATCCAAATTGGTGCAAGGAATATGCAAAATTTCAAACTTCTTAAAGCGGTCGGAAAATGCAGAAAACCCGTTATGCTAAAAAGAGGTGGAGCTGCTAGTATAAGAGAATTTTTACTTGCTGCTGAACACATCCTTGCAAATGGAAATGAACAAGTTATACTTTGTGAAAGAGGGATAAAAGGCTTTGATTCAACTTACACAAGAAATGTTCTTGATATCGCCGCTGTTCCGCTTATCAGAAAGCTCTCTCATCTTCCTATCATTGTCGATCCATCTCACGGTACCGGAAAGAGATATCGAATTCAACCAATGAGTATGGCTGCGCTTGTAGCAGGTGCTCACGGAATTATGATGGAAGTACACCACGATCCTGACAAAGC
>CALURS010000028.1 GCA_944323215.1 Candidatus Gastranaerophilales bacterium
CTAATGATAATTCTTTATTCAATATAGGCTTGATACATTGTGATAAATCCGGTGATTTAAAAAATATTTATGCACCCTGTACGGAAAAAGAATTGCTTGGACTTCACTATGATTACTACGCTTTAGGGCATATTCACAAACCGGAAATAGGTGAAAAAATCGTTTATCCTGGAACAATTCAAGCTCGGTCAAAAAAAGATATCGGAGAACACGGATTCTGTTTTGTGCAGGTTGAAAATAATAAAATCGTTGAAAACAGATTTATAACCTGTGACAAAGTAAGATTTTATAACCTTGAATTTGATATCTCAAATGATGAAAATATTCAACAAACCTTTGAAAACATTAACTCCAAACTTTACCCTCTATCTCTTAATACTAAATTGACTATCATAAATCTTGGCTTAAAAGGAATTTGCAGGTACAAAAAAGTTGATATGGAATCATTAAAAGCAGAGCTCTCTACTGAAAATATTGTTGTTAATTCTATTGATGACAATTCCTTTTACGAAACTAGCCTTGACACTATTAAATCATCAGGCGGGGTGCTTTCTCAAATTATAATTGCAGGTGAAGATAATGACGAAATGGAATGCATTACTAAAACTACCGATGATGAGCTTTCCGATTTATTAAAACTTATTCCTGAGTTTGATAAAACAACCGCTAAATCAAAAGCTTTGGCTTTAACAGAAAACATTTGTCAAGAAATATACGGAGAGATTGAGAATGAATAAACTTTTTATAAAATCTGTAAAAATAAACTCTGTAAATGGACAAAACATTCCTGTTAAAGAATTTTCCGACGGTTTTAATCTTGTCTGCGGAGATAATGAAGCAGGAAAAAGTACTTTAATGAAATTTTTAAAATATAGTTTCTTTTCTCCTAAAGACTTAAACGGTGATATCATTGCTTATAAAAATGATACTGAATATCAAATAAAAATAGAGGGTAAGAAATCAAAAAGTAATGAGAGGATAAAAATTCTTTCACCCCTCAACACTAATATTAACGAATTTCTTGAAGGCATTGACCAAAATTTTTATCAAAAAGCTTTTACTATTAATCTTGATGATATTCAAAACATTGATAATGATTTGTTTAACCTAATCCAAGATCATAATGCTCCGGCTCTTTGTGAACAAAAAACAAAATTAAATGATGAAATAAGAAAATTTCTTACTGACAAAAATAAAATTAATAAAACTCTTAAAGAAATTCTTGATTCTATAAATGAAAAAGAGAATAAAATTCGTGAACTTCAAAACAAAGAAGAAGAATATTATTCAATTTCAACTCAGATTATATCAATAGGCAAAGAACTTAAAAATTTACAAGCAGGGATTGAAAATAAGCAAATTATTCTAAAAAACGAAGAAAACAAAAATCAAATTGCTGTTCTGTTAGATGAAGAAACAAGGTTAAAAAAAGAATTTAATCAAAAACTTTATGAAAACAAATCTGTTTTTTATAACCTGAGTCAAAGCACAGAGCTAATACTTGGCAATCTTGAAAAATGTAATCGGCTCAAACTTTCTGATACCAAATCGCAAATTGAAAAACTTATTGCTGATATTAAGCTTAATTACAATACTGATATTGATAAAGAAATAATTAAAAATATTGAAGTTTCAAAGACTATTGAAGAAAAAATTAGAGAAACAATAGAAATTATTGAAAAAGAAAATAATAAAATTGAATTAAATAAAAATAATAAACAAAACATTGAAAAAAGAATTAATGAGCTTGAACAGGAGTTAAAAGAACTAACTGAAAAAATTAATTCATTAAATATTTCTAATATAGATAATTACAAATTTGCCTATGAGGAGCTTAAAAACGGGATAAATAATCTAACTGATAATTCTGAGAAAGAAACATTTTTACAAAATATTCCAATATTATGCACCACCCTTACAACTCTTGTTCTACTAATTGTTGGCGGTATAAATTTTAAATCCCAACTTGGAATTGGTTTAATTATACTAGGTATAATTTTCGCAATCCTAATTTTTATACTTAATAATAAAAAGAACATTAACAGTAATACACAGATATACAATTATCTTGAAAAATATATATTAGAACTGAACAATAACAAAAGCTTTATAAAATCAATTACAACCCTTAATAAAATTTCATCAGATTCAGAAAATAAAATAAAAGAGTATAAAAATATTGATAATGAAATTATAAGGAAGCAACAAGATTTAAATAATAATAAAGAAGATTTAAATAAAATAAATAACGAGATTGAAAAATTAGAACAAAAGCTTGACTCATTAAGTGCTGAACAAGCTGAACTAACAACTTTTAATAACCAATTATTTCCCCCAAAAACATATATAGAGCTCATAGAAAATATCAGAGAACTCAAAAGCCTGATTGATAAATTAAATTCAGAAGAAGAACAAATCAAATCTTTAGATAAAGGGTATGAAAATTATAAATTTGAATTGATATCTTTTCTGAATAATTGTGAACTTGACATCAACATTAATCCTATAACATTAAGAGAGAAAATAAAGGAAATTCAAGAGACTATAGAAATAAATGATAAAAAGAAAAATACGCTTGAAAATATTGAACAACAAAAAAAAGAACTTGAAGATAAATTTAATAAAATAAAAACAGATGACCTATACCCAGACAAAACGCTTGAAGAATTAAACGAATATGAGAGCAAGCAAATAGAAACCCAAGCTCAGTTAAAGCAAGAAAAAAAAGCATTAGAAGAATTTGAAGGATTAACAGCCCTAAGGAATGAAATAAACATAGAAAAAGAGCGTTTAAAAGATTTAGCCCAAGAAATTTATACCAAAAAGCTTGCACTAAACATAATTGAACACGCTGAAAAACAGCAACGCTCAATAGAACCTAACTTATTATGTGCTGAAAAATTATTACAAACAATAACCAATGGAAAATATATTTCTGCAAATTATGCAACTGAAACAATAACTTCTAAAGATGGAGAGATAAAAACAACTGATCAATTAAGCAGAGGAACTTTAGAGCAAGTATATTTGGCTTTTAGACTTGGTTATGCTCAAAACTACGGCAAAGATGGTTCAAAGTACCATCTTCCATTAGTTATTGATGATGCTTTTGTTAATTTTGATAAAACCAGACTTAAATTAGTATTAGAAGCATTAAAAGAATTTGCCAAAACAAATCAGGTAATATTTTTCACTTGTCACAAAGATTATGTAACAAGCCTTACAGAAGGTTATAATCTTGTTGAAATCTAAATGGGATTAAGCAGCGGGTTTGGAGTCTACAGTAAAACTATTATCAATAATAATAGTATTTCTTATAAACGAATGTGCCATAAGTAATAAATAAGGGTTCATTTCATTTGTGGCAGAAAGGTTAACTTTTGCTTGGTGTTCATCTTTATCTTCTTGTTTTTTGATAAGTACTTCTATATCAATATTTGCTTGAACAGAATTATTTTTCATTTCCTCAGTTAATCTTTTGTGTAGCAACTCTTTTGGAAATTCTTCAGAGCATAAGATAAGAACATCCACAGAGTTTTGGGTAGTTAAAGTAAGAGAGCCCTTAACATTTCCATAATTTTTTGTCTGAATGAGAACAGTAATAACAGAGTTAGAGCCTTCTTCATCCTCCGGCGGAGCACCTACTTCAAGCTCAAACCCAACACCTTGAGGCAGCGGTAGCCAAGGCAGATATAATAGCATTAAACTCTTAAGCGTAGACTGTGGGGTATTATCTTCAAGCATAGCAACGCAAGAGTTAAGCAGTTTCATTGTATCAAGGATTTGACTGTTGTCTATTCCTTGCTTTGAAGCATTAGACATAACCGCAATAAGTTGAGTCATAGCTGCTCGAGAGTTAGCTTTAATTAATGCTGCGACATCATCTAAACGTAACATTCCGCTAAACATTAAAGCCAATTGCTGTGCCTGCTGAGTTTGTGCAGCTTGCTGTGCTTGTTGATTTTGTGGCAATAATTGTTTCACATCATCAGCGTCACTAAAGATTTGCATAAATTGAAGATTTTTCATAATCTCCGCATTAGCCAATCTGCTCTTTTGAAGCTGTAGCATAAGTTCTGCAAGGGACTGCGGCAAGTTTAAAAGCATTTTTATATATGCTGAGCGCTCCTGCCCTGCAATATAATTCATTTTTAACTGTAATTGCGTAATATTTTGAATTTGGATTTCTCGAATTAAACTTGACGGAGTATTATTAGCTGCCGCAGAAAAACCGGTATTATTTCCTGTTATATCAGCTCCTGCTGTTCTTATTCCGGTATACAAATTCTGCCCCTGCAAGCCTGCTATTATTCGCGAAACGTTTATATTTTCCATACATTAATTATAACAATTTTAAACGTTTAGTCCAGTTCTGCTTTGAACTCTTTTTCATCTTCTTCGTCATCTTCTTCTTTATTTATTTTGCGAACCTGCTCTATAACCTTTTCATCTATCTTAGCTTGAGGAATCTCCATTATTTCTTTATATGACTTTTGTTCAAATAAGTCCGGAATTCCATTCTTATTTTTATCAACCGCAACTTCTATAAATGTTTGTATTCCGGTTGCTAAACCGATTGTTGATGCAATCAACTTAGATATACCATTCTTTGCTATTGTGTTTATAAACTTTTCATCAAAACGTTTTAAATCATTTGCATTCAAGTTTTCTACTTTTTCATTTACAGCTTTTGCATATCTTTCAAGCTCTAAGTCTCTATGAATCCCTGTACGTGAATAATCCTTTAACCTTTTGGGTATGCTTATTACAAAACTCTTTAGGCTTCGAATAAAAGGACTTCCCTTTTCCACATTAATATTATTTATTGGTTTTAATACACTTTGAATACCTTTTCTTACAACATTTGCAAAAGAATCTAAATATATCGTATGATTACAAATTGAATCCATAACAGATTTAGAAATTCGCTTGCCCGTAAAAAATGCGGCGACTGCTAAACCCATTGTCATAACTATATTTACAAATTTTCGACTCTTTGCTTTGCCCTCTAATGCCAAATCCGACATTGTATTATTAACAGTGTCTACACCAGGAATTTTGTCCAAATCAACGGATGATAAAGACTGATTTACATGAAAATTTTCAGCCTTTTGCTCCTTATGCTGAAATACAGGAGATACTAAATTGTAATTAACCCCTATAGACATTATTAGCTCCTAACCTTTCTATATATTATAAAACAGGCAGAGAACAAAAATTGATTTTTAGAGGATTATTTTTATATTTTTCGTTACAAAAATTAATATTTTTACTCCTTATTTTATTAAGCTAAAGGCAAGAATTTTTTCGATATTAATATGAAGCCAGTCAAAATTTTGGCTTGACAATTCTTCACAAGAACCGTCTTCTTCACAAGGATAGAGGTCATTTAAATAAATTACTATTGCATTTTTTAAATTTAAAAAATAACCGTCATTACACTCATCACAGTCAAAAATAGTTCCGACAATTTTCAATCTGTTTGTAAAAACAACAATTTTATTAGTATTACTTACTTCTATAATTCTGTTTATTTTATCAATCATATCAGACATAAATTAAAAACCTCCTTTTCTAGTATTATTACGTGCAAATGAGGTTAAACCATACCATAAAGTATTATCTTATAAACTAATTTAATAAATTCTGTACTCAACAAATATTTCCTGTTAAAATTAATAGGGACAAGAGGAGAAAATTATGGTAAAAGCAATAATCTTAGCAGCAGGCAAAGGTACCAGAATGAAATCAGAACTACCCAAAGTGCTTCATACAATATTTGATAAGCCATTACTCGGATATGTATTAGATGCTGTTAAAAATAGCAATATAGTAGACTATTCTTATGTAATAGTCGGTCATAAATCAGAGTTAATAAAAGAATATGTAGAAAAAGAATATAGTGAAGCAAAAACGATAATTCAAGAGCCACAGCTTGGAACCGGTCATGCCGTTAGTATGGCAAGAAATGATTTAGAAAATTATGAGGGAGAAGTAATAATCTTATGCGGAGACACTCCTCTTATAAAATCTGAAACAATTAAATCACTAGTAGATTTTCATAAAAATAACAATTCTGATATAACAGTAATGAGTGCAATCTTTGAAAATCCGACAAATTACGGACGTATTATAAGAAGCAAAGACAATTCGCTTGATGCAATAATAGAAGAAAAAGATGCAAGCCTAGAGCAAAAACAAATCAAAGAAATCAATGCCGGAATATATTGCCTTAACTGGGCAAAAGTAAAAAGAGTATTCTCGGAATTGAAAAACAATAATGCCCAAGGAGAGTATTACTTAACCGATATAATAAAATGGGGCAAGGAAAACAATCTAAATGTAAATGCTTATACGTTAAGTGATAATAATGAAATTTTTGGTATCAACTCCAGAAAACATTTAGCTGAAGCTACCAAAATTCTACACGATGAAATAATAGCTCAACATTTAGATAATGGTGTAACAATAGTTTCTCCTGAAACAACTTTCATTTCTCCTGAAACCGAAATTGGTAGAGATACGATCATCTATCCTAACTGTTATATAAACGGGAAAAACAAAATTGGTTCAAACTGCAAAATAGGGCCATTTGCACATCTTAGAGGGAATGTAGAGATAGAGGAGTATGTAAAAATAGGAAACTTTGTTGAACTAAAAAAAGCAAAGGTAAAATCACATACAAATATCTGCCACTTATCATATGTCGGAGATGCAGAAGTCGGTGAAAATGTAAATATAGGTGCAGGTACAATAACTGCAAATTATAACCCTTTAACTAAAATAAAGAGCAAAACAATAATAGAAGACAATGTAAAAATTGGCTCCAATTCGGTATTAGTAGCACCCGTAACAATAAAAGAAGGTGCTAATGTAGGAGCAGTAGGTGTAATAACAAAAGATGTAGAGCCTTGGTCACTTGCTGTTACTCGTTCACCGCTTAAGGTGTTGGAAGGATGGGTAAAGAAACAATTAAAACATGATTAAACTTGAACAATACAAAGAAACTATACATAAATGCTCAAAATGCGGATTATGCCAAGAGGGCTGTCCGCTATATCTTGAAAACGGAAATGAATGCGAAACAGCAAGAGGAATACTAATACTTTTAAAAGGAATTATACTTGGAGAAGTTCCTATTAAATCAGGAATAAATAAATACCTTGATAAATGTCTAAGATGCGGGAAATGCTCAGCTTGCTGTCCTAGTGAAATTCCTGTTGAAGATATTATTTTTGCTGCAAAATTCAAATATCTGTATAGAACTCTTGGCGGAATAAAAATTAGGATTAAGCAATCAGCATTATGGGAAAAATTGTTCCATAGAAAGAAAAAAGTTATTTCTGATAAATTTGAAACAAAAGTAATTTATCTGGGTGAAAATATTAATGAGGTACTAAAAACTCTTAATGCTCAATCCATAGAACTATTGAATAAACAAGAAGAAGATTGGGGGAAGCATTACCTTCTATCGGGCAATATAATCCGATTCAGGAAACGAATGTACGAAATTGTTAGGTTAATTAAATTAACTAACCCTAAATATATTATTACAGATATTCCTACAGAAAAATATATGCAAATAATAAAAACGTACACAGGAATTAATCCAAACCTTGAATTAAAGTACCTTGGAGATTTTGAGAACACAGAAAAGCTTGTAAGTAAATACTTTAACCCCTATTATACAGAAAAGCTGATTCCGAGACTTAAAGCGAAAGCAAGTCTATAAATTGCTTGTAGTCATCCTTGGCTAGAGAATATGGAATAACATCAAAAATATCACAGAATTCTTTAGCAACAACAGGATTTAAATTTTTTGCTGCACATTTGCCCATAAATACTTTCTTTACACCAAATTTCATCATATTAAGGATTAAATTAGTAATATGCTTATCACACTTTGGCACAAAAGCAATTATTGGAACATCCGAAGTGTCAAATTTTTCTTTTAACATTGCTAAAATTTCAAAAACAGAATACAAATCATAACAATGCGGAATATTAATAATATTTTTTCTCTCAAAATGATGCGTAAAATTAACTATAAAAATATCCTCAGGTAATAATTTAAAAAGTTTTTCAAAGTAACTTTTATCTTCGTAAGTATCATTACCTTGAGTAACAAAGCATATCGCATTAAAGTCATCCGAATTTAAGCTATTAATTTTATCTTTAATGAAATCCAAATTAAATCCAACAGTTTCATTATCAACTTTTCTCCCCTTTTTAAACCCTCTTGCTTCAAGAGCAGAAGCTATTAAAGGCTCATAGTCAGAATTTTCAATTTTAACAACACCTGACGGTACAACCAAATCAGAAGTAAAAATCCTGCCTCTGTATAAACTATCAATGTTATCAATAGAATGTTTACCAACAAATATAGCTCCGGGGAAGGTTGAGAAATCTAATAACGTGTTTCCGCAACCTTTACCAAAATGTCCTCTTAACTCTTCTCTGGCTTGTATTTTGGGATAAGTATGTGCAACTAACATTTCACCATGGGTATAAACGTCAATTCCCATATTTTTCACTGAATTAAGAATATCTACTAATTCTTTTATGTTTGTTCCCTCAACAAGTATTGCCTTATTTGGATAGGTAGAATAAGAAACACTTACTTCACCTTTTTCACCATATAAGTTTTCTTTAATTTTTGCTAAGCGTTTGATTAAAGAATATTCTTCCTCTGCAACATTGTACAAAATAGATTTCAAATCATCATCTTTGATATCTTCATTGTTTAATGTATCTAAAAGCTCTAACAAGATATCATAAGCCGATTTAGAATCTTCTCCAAAAGAATTCAACTCTAAAATATAAGTCGTAATACTCTTTGCTGAAAAGAATATTAACTCGTGAATAATTCTGTTTCTTTTATCTAAATTACTGTGTTTACTATACTGTTTTTCTCCAAGTCGAATAGAATTAAGAGCATCACAGTCATTGGTCAAATCAAATTCATTTTGAATCAGTTCCGGCTCCAAGTCAGAGCTTTTACAGGAATTAATATAACTCAACTTAATTTTATTTAATTCTTTAGAGAAAATAGAAACCATTTCATCAAGCATATTATCCTTAATTTCAGGATTTGAAACAAAAGCAGATAAAACATTTAATATCAAGTTTTTAACACTACTTTCTTCAATATTAAATTTTTTGAGCTTAATAGAATAATAAGCAAACTCTCTAAGATAAAGTAAAACAATTTCCTGAACAGAAGCCATCTTAGGACTAATAGAACAAACGCCCCTTGATGTACAACTGTCATATCCGTAATCTTCAAAATAATTGTGAACCATAGTAATAATATGTTAGATTCATAATTAATAAAACACATTAGACAATCGGATAAAAATGGCTTAATCAAAACTACTAAAAAATAGACCTAGCCGGTTTTCTAATAGATTTAACCGCCTTTTTCAAGGCTAATCTATAGCCTGCAAATAGTACAATAGCCGCAAAAATCCAAGCAAGTGGCGTTGCTAAACAGACTCCGAGATAACCGAAATAAGTACATAAAATAAAAGCGGCGGCAGTTCTTGCAATTAATTCGGCTAAGCCGGATATAAGCGGAGCCTTAACTTTACCCATTCCTTGTAAGATATTTCTGAATAATACCAATGTTCCGAGAAAGAAAAAGAAAATAACAATAATATGCAGGTATAACATAGCAAGCTTGATAACTTCTTCATCAGGAGTTTCAAGAAACAAGCCAACAAGAAATCTTCCAAATCCGCAAATTAATACAGCAACTACAGCAGACATTATTAAGACTAATAGCATAGAAGCCTTAGCACCTTCTTTAATTCGCTTTAACTTTTTAGCCCCAAAATTCTGAGCAGTAAAAGTTGCTGCCGTAGCCCCAAGAGTAAGTATACTTTGAGAGAATAATTGATCAATTCTGACCGCCGTTGTAAAAGCGGCTATAGCAGTTGAGCCCAAAGTATTAAGAGCAAACTGAACGGCAATAATACCGATTGAGAGAACAGACATCTGAATTCCCATAGGGAAACCAACCCTTAAATGTTCAAACGCAAAATCTTTATTAAACTTCCAGTCCTCTTTTTTAACTCTTAATACAGGGAACTTCTTAAACATATAAATTGCACAAAGCAGCGCCGAAACGCCTTGAGCGACAACTGTAGCAAAAGCTGCACCTGCTACACCCATTTTTAAATTTATAATAAAATACAAATCCAAAACTATATTTAATAATGATGCTATTATTAAAAAATACAAAGGCGTTTTACTATCACCAACAGCACGAATAGTATTTGATAAAATATTATAAAATAATATAGTACCTAACCCCAAATAACTAATGAACATATAAATATATGCCTCATTAAAAATATCAGAAGGGGTATGCATAACAGTAAGAATAATTTTAGTAAAAGGAGCCGTTAAGGCCGTAAATAAAACAGTTGTAATCAAACATAAAATAATTGAAGTAGTAAAAGATTTTCTAACCCCTTCATAATCTTTAGCGCCGAATCTTTGAGCCGTAATAATAGTTAAACCTTGAGTATAAGCAAAAAGAAATCCTATAATAAAAAACAGCATCGGACCTGTAGAGCCAACACCTGCAAGTGCCTTTAAACCAAGCGTTCGTCCAACAATCAGAGTATCAAAAAAACTGTATAATTGTTGAAATACATTTCCAAATAACAAAGGAATAGTAAATATAATTATTTCAGTTAGCGGTTTACCTTGCGTTAAATCTCTCTCAGCCATATACTGTCCTCTAATTAATAATAAAACTTAATAAGCTATAAGTCTACACAAAATTATCAATTTCATATTAACCAAAGGATTAATAAAAAATTCAACCTTCTGATTGATGTATGCAGGCATGAAATAATGATATTCTTACAACAGGGAGAGAGATGATGAAGAAATCGTTTTTGGTAGTGAGTATATTGTTAAGTGCTTTATGCGCATTTGCAGATGAAAATGTTTTACAAACAATACAAATAGATCCAATTAAAGATACATATAATATTGTATTGATATCAGATAAAGCAGTTGATGTTAAGAAAGATGTTGAAGAAGATGGCTCAATACTACTTAGTATGAAAGGAATTAGAGCCTCCGAAATGTTAAATACAGTATATAACGGAACGTCAAACATCGATAGCGTAATTGTAACCCCAAAAAGCAAAGACGAACTGGAAGTAAGGATAAAGGGCGATAATGTTGAACGTTCTACAGTAACTTTTGACTCTCTAACACCGCCTATTAATATGCAAAAACAAGATTCAAAACAAGAAATCGTGCTAAGTAAACCTATGAAAACTTATGACCCGATTTTTACTCCTGAGGAAGAAGAACTATCCTCTGTAACATTTCCGCCAATTGGTCAAAAAATAATTGATGTACTAAAATCTATTTATGGAAACAAGACTAATCGAGGAATAATAAATTTTGGAATCTTAGGACTAATCTTATTTGCAGCAATAAAATTAATAAGAACAAGAGAAACAGAAGAAATCAAAGTTGGTTTAGCACAAAGCCTTGCTGAAAGAGAAATCAATATGTACAAGCCGATGCAAAAACCAATCACAAACAATTTTACATCAACAACAGAAAAGCCATATACAACACTCAATTATGGACTTAACGCATATAGGAATGTAAATAAAAATCCATACGAAACTCGTAGGCAAGTTGTATCTCCGGCAAAAGCAGCTCCTTCACAGGTGCAAAAACAAAGCTCAACAATGACAATTCCGACAGAACAAATTGCCACAAGAACCCAGACCCAAAGATCTGAAAACAGAACAAATATTGATAATTTGAAATTTCTAGAAACAATGAGTGCAATTTATGAAAAAAGTGGCAGACACGATTTAGCACAAGGAATAAAAGCAAATTTATCAAAAGTTAAATAATTAAACAAATCGGGTTATTCCCGATTTTTAATAGCTGAAAGGATTTTTTAAAATGGATTTTATCAGAGTATTATCAGAACCGGCGGTATTAATAATATTGTCTGTTTTCTTAGTTTTACTTATTTATACAATAACAAAATATTGTTATATTTCAAAAAATTTAACAAGATTAAACTTAAAATTTAGTGAATATAAAAAACAAGAATTAATATACCGATTTAAGGAATTAGATGACTATTTTCAACAGGATGAATTTACAAACAATATATGGACAGAATTTAAAAAGATTGTAATATTTCCTGAAAAAATTTACATTAAATCTGACACAAACAGTAGAGTAGAAAACATTTCAGAAATAACAAATTCAATTTACATAACTTGTGATTCCTCATATTTTTTTAATGAAGATTCACTCATAACATCAAAAATAAATTATAGATTTATTCAAATATTTCCAACAATATTAACCGGTTTAGGTCCGTTTTTCACGTTTTTAAAAATCACCTATGCTTTTTCATCGCTAAATTTTGCAGATACCGAGCATATGGCGGAATCAATGAATAATTTAATATTCAATATCCAGCTGGCAGCAATCTGTTCTGTACTAGCAGTAGGCTGTTCACTATTTTTTATGGCTTTAGAAAAGATTTTATATAATACTCTGTGTCGTTCAAAGGTACTTGAATTACAAACTAGACTAGGAGAACTATTTGACGTAGGAACATCAGAAAGATTTTTACTTGATATTCTAAAAGAAACAAAAAACAAATCAGGAAATGAAATGCTTATGGTAAATACACTCCCAGAAGCAATGGGAAAAGTATTAAGTAAAAATATAACCGAAGGAATTCTTCCGTATCTAGAAAATATAGTCTATAGCCTAAACAAATTACAGGAAACCTTTGCAGGAAAGAACAAAGGGAATACAGATATAATAGATAAATTATTTTAGGTAAAATAGTAATGAAATTCAAGCCAAAAAGCAATAACCAAACTGAAGAAAACATATTTTGGATAACAATGACAGACTTAATGTTAGGTCTTGTATTAGTCTTTATGATTTTATTTTTCTACTCATCGACATCAAACTATTTTGAAAAAGTAAGAGAACAAGCCGTAACGGGAAGCATAAATCAAGAACTTGTAGAAAAGTTAAAAGAACAAAATATCGAAGCATCAGTTGATTTATATACTGGAGTTGTAAAAATATCAGATTTAGAGCTTTTTGACGTTAACAGCTATGAGTTATCGGAGAAAGGGAAAATTTACTTAAATAAATTTATGCCAATTTATCTAGAAACAATATTTGGAAACAAAGAATATAAAGACAAGATTACTGGATTAATAATCCAAGGTCACACGGATTCACAAACATTTTCAGGTGTAAAAACAGAGGAAGAACAGTATTTAAAGAATATGGAGTTAAGCCTAAAAAGAGCCTACTCTGTTGCATCATACCTGCCGGCAACAAACTACAATAAAACACATTTTAAAGATTTAGAGAAAATATTATTTGTAGAAGGCTGTAGCTACAACAATCCAATAGTTGACGAAAACGGGAAAGAAGACTTTGCAAAAAGCCGTCGTGTAGAGTTAAAACTAATTACTCAAGGGGATACAGGTAAAAACATTCTTGATACATTAACAAACGCAAAACAAAGTAATTAACGCAATCCCCACTTAGAATACAAATGATTAATGGAATTGTTTGTTACTAATGTTTTAACGACGAAATTAACTTTTTCGAGCAACAACTGATTTTCTTTACCTTTTCTAACTCCAATAGCGTATGGTTCTTTAGAATACTTTTTATTAATAACTTTTACCGCCTTGTTATTAAGTGCGTAACTTCTCAAAATCGTATCATCAGAGGTTATAGCCTGAATAGTGCCTTTATTTAACGCATCAAAGGCATCATCATAAGTTCTGTAACCAAAGACTCTTGCGGTCGGAACAAGAGTCCTGAGATTTTTTTCCGCCGTAGTGCCAAAAATAACACCTACATTATGATTTCCAAGTTCACCGAGTGTTGATATTTTACTATTCTTAGGGACTAAAACCGTTTGACCTGCAATAAAATATGCGTGAGAGAAATCAATTAAATCAAGCCTTTGAGGGGTAACCGTCATTGTTGCGATAACAATATCAACATCTCCTGTTGTTAATTTTATCAGTCTGTCAGAAGGGGTAACACTAACAAGCTTTAATTTTTTTTCATCTCGAAATAAAAATTTAGCAATTGCCTTAGCGATATCTATGTCCAGCCCTACAATTTGACCATCCTTATCAATATACCCAAAAGGCTTGGTATCAGTTTTTACGCCGACAATCAAATATCCTCTGTTCATTATTGTTTTGTACGAATCAGGCATTTCAAGTTTTTTGCCTTCATAGCTGTCCCAAACGTAAAATCCACTTGCTAAAACTAGTGCTATTATAATTCCTAATATTAATAAAACTCTCTTCATAATAATAATTAAACCTTATAAATAAAAATTTGTAAAATTTAATCAGTCTGAGTGTACCCAAACTCTTTCAAAATTCTGTCATTTTTTCGCCAATCTTTCTCAACCTTTACAGTTAAATCAAGATAAACTTTCTTTTCCGTAATTTGTTCTAATTCTACTCTTGCTTGAGTGCCGATAGTTTTAAGTAAAGCTCCGTTTTTACCTATTAGAATAATTTTTTGGCTTTTTGTTTCACAATAAATATTAGCATAAATTTTATCTATATCTTCTTTTTCTTCATATTTTTCTATTTTAATAGCCACAGAATGCGGAATTTCTTCTTTAGTATTTAGAAGGATTTTTTCCCTTATAATTTCTTCAGCAACGCTCCTCAAATTTTCTTCGGTAACAATATCATCAGGGTATAATTTTTCACCTTTAGGTAGTAACCTAAAGATATTTGAAACCAAATCATTTTTGTTTTTACCAGTTTTGGCAGAAACTCTGAGAATTTGGATATTTTTATCAAATAGCATTTTATAGCTCATCAAATTTTCTTCAATTTTTTGAGGATTTTTAATCTTATCGATTTTATTCATAACAAGAACAACAGGAGAAGATACAGAAGCAAGGATATTTTCAGCAATCCACTTGTCCCCTTTTCCTGCTGGTTCTGATGCATCTACAAGAAACAAAACCAAATCGGCATCAGGAACAGCAACTTTGGTTTCATCAAGCAGGAACTCACCTAATTTGTTTAATGGCCTATGAACTCCCGGCGTATCAATAAAAATAATCTGACCTCTGTCGTCAGTGTAAATACCTTTGATACGCTTTCTGGTAGTTTGAGCTTTATCGGTAGTGATAACAATTTTTTGACCTAAAATTTGATTAAGCAAAGTTGATTTTCCGACATTTGGGCGACCAATAATTGTTACAAAACCACACTTCATAAATTTCTCCTTACGTAGATATATTTTACTATAACAATTATTTTATTGTAAAA
>CALURS010000029.1 GCA_944323215.1 Candidatus Gastranaerophilales bacterium
GTAACCGATTCTAATGTTAAACTCCAAAAATTAGCTCTTGCAAGCTATTCTATCAAGTCAAATTCTAACTTGACAATATTGGATGATAGCGAATTGCCGGAAAATGGCAGTGAAGAAAATCCTGAATTATTAAATGAATTTTCTGAAAACTCTAACGATATTATTCTATCATCTAATGCTGATTTTTATGAATTTATGATTTCAGATAAATCACCCAAAGAGTTAGATAAGATTATAAAAAGTAAGTTAGAAAAAACAGATAAAAACAAAAACAAAAAAAAGAAAAAGTAAAAAGTAAAAAGAAATAGGTATGAACATGGAAAATTATCAAAAATATCTTCCTGCGGCTATAGCAGCAATTCTTATATTGGGTGCAGTTTTCGGTTCCTATAATACTCTTGCGCCCTTATATGAAAAAAAAGTTCAAATTGTTGATGAGTATGATAACGTACAAGCAAAATTAAAAAAAGCTGAAGAAAGCTTAGCGGTAGTTAACCAAAAATTAAAACTACTCAAAAATGTATCTACTGAAGCATCTAAAAAAATATATTATCCCAGCGAAGCTGATATTGATAATGAAAGCTTGTTCTTTACTTTATATACAGATGTTATTGATATTGCAAAACAAAACAATATTAAAATTCGTTCTATTGATTATAAATACTATCCTAACGATGATAAATTTGTTACTGAAGGCGGAAAAGAAAATTATTTTGTTTGCGATTTGGATATGAAGCTAATTTCAAATTATAAGGAACTAAGAAGTTTCTTGGAAACATTATTTCAATACGCCTATTATCTCAAGTTTAATAGAATACATATTGAACCATATGCAACAGATAAAAGAATATTGTTAACCGATTTTTCTGTTAGGCTATACTCTCATACAGATATTGAAAAGCCTATAGATATTGGACAGTAAGCTTGCGAAAAAAGACCGAATATTCGGTCTTTTTTATATTGATACCTCCGGCTATAGTTTTTGGTTATAAATAATGTTATCCTTCCTCGTGGAGGAATCTTATGAACAATCAAGAATATCTTATTAAAAAAGAAAATATCTTATCTGTCTTTATACTTGGCTGGATGGCTTTTATTTCGACATTAAAACTTAGCACTAAGCATATTTTATACCCTATTTGTGGACAATTATTTGGTATTTTGCTGCTTTCCCTTACCCCAATTTTAGAATACAGAGAAATGGTGAGTGTTACTAATACGCCTGATGGGTGGATATATTTTCTGCTTTCACTTTCTGGAGCCTTTATATTTACATTTTCTCTTTGGAAATTTTTTGTTGTTTTATGTGCGACTAATCTTTTAGCTAGAGATATTTACGATAACAGAGCAATAGCAAATCTCAGTTTTTACATTTCTGACGTTAATAGAAAAAAATGGAGTTATTTTAGATTTCTTTTAGGCTATCTTTTTATTATGCTTTTTTTCACATTTTTGACAGCAATTATTATGTACATTGAATTAAATTTAAGAATCTATAATTTTATTACGGCTTCTATTAATATATTTTTATTAATTATTCAAAGTACAATTTTTCTAACATATATTTTACTTTCAAATATTATTATTCAACATTATTCATTCAACAGATTTCTGGGATTTTGGCAAATATTGAAACGAACATTAAATTTTATCAAGATAAATTTTGTACAATTAACTATTTTATCGATGATAACAATTTTGTTTAGTAACATAATTGCATATTTTATCCAAATGTTAATTTCCTTTTTGGTAATCAATCCGTTTAACATATCTGCCGATAACAGCATTGGTATAGCAATAAGATTTGCCGTAGGATTCATAGCAAATTCTTTTATAATAGTATTATTTCAATATATTTATACTAGATTTTATTTTTTAGCACAAAATAATAATGAATAAAAATATAAAAAAGATTAAATATAAAAACACTAAAGTGCCTGTCTAAAAAGATTTATAGACAGGCACAAATTCCAAAATTTATTTAAAACTATCTTAATTTTACAGTAACTGATTTAGCTTTTGGAGTGTAATCAATTTTATCTTCTCTTGATAACCATCCAAGACCCATAGCTGTAAAATTACCATCTAAGTCTAAATCTTTAGTCATTTTGTTAATTGAAACTTCACCCTTGTCAGAAAGGTAATTGTAAATTTGACCTGCTGCATTGATGATTTCTTGTTGAATGTTTTTTTCTCTTGTTGCCATTTTGTTTTTCTCCTTGTTTACTTCTATCTTCGTGTAAGCCATTCTTCTTACAGTTCTTATTGTAAACAAAAATTTAATTTTATGCAAGATTATTAACCTTTTTTCAACAGAAAATAGTATAATAAGAGTATGTTACTAAATATTTCGGGTGAAAAATCTAAAACTAAAGTATTAGTCAACGAGTTTAAATCCTTGTTGGACAAGGGTATTGATAGTTCAAAAGTTCTAATAATTTTGCAAAATGGTAAGGCAAAAAATGAATTTATTAATGAATTATTATTAACTACTAATGTTGATACAATAGGTAAAATTCCAGTGTATAGTTTTTTTGGATTAGTATATAATACTGTCTCAGATAATTGGGGTATTCTTGAAAATAAAATTCTTCTCTCTAACGCAGTAATATTACCAAACAGTACTGGTATGGAGCCTTCTCAATATATTTTAAAAAAGATAATAAACGATTTAAAATTTGCAGGATATAATTCCAAGCACTCATTACTTCATCAACTTTTTCGAAGGTATTCTTTAATTGTTCAAAACAACCTCACGGAAGAAGAAACGGAAAAACGTAGCAAAATCTTAAAAGAATCTTTTGCGGAAGAAGCTGCAAAAGCATTAAAATTATTTAACCATAAAACGCTACAATATAGGGCATTTGATTATTTAAGACAAATTCAAATCTTTAATTATATTTATAAAAATACGAATTATTTTAAAAACATTGAGTATTTAATTGTTGATGATGCAGACGAAATGCCACCTGTTTGTATTGATTTTATAGAATATATTTCAAAACAATTAAAATATCATTATATCTGTATTGATAAAAACGGTTCAAGCAGATCTGGATATTTAAGCGCCGACAAAAGTGCTGTTTCGAGATTATCAAGGATATTTAATGAAGTATTACAAAATGATATAACTAACGAAGAACTTGATGCAGAAATTATATTTAACAATGTTCGAACAAATGAAAAAAAATTATTAAAAAATTTTACTATCTATGCCTTACCAAAGCGTGCTCAAATGGTTGATTTCACGGTAAGCGAGATTAAAAAATTATTGGAATCCGGTGTTTTGCCTCAAGAAATTGCTATAATTACACCAATACAAGATGAATTACTTAAATTCACATTGAAAGAAGCATTAAACCCTATAAATTATATTTTTTTATCTGGGAGTGAAAAGCTTATTCAAAATCCTCTTATAAAATCTTGTATAAATATTTTAAAACTGATTGAAGGAATTGGAATAAGTGAATTTGAGTTTAGAAATATTATATCTGATTTTTTAAATATTCCGCTAAAAAATTCAAAAGAACTTATACACAAATTCAAAGAAAAAGGTGAAATTCCTAAAATTGAAGTATCCAAAAACAATGAGAATTATCAAAAATTTTTAGCTATTACAGATGAGCTAAAACAGGCAGAAATTCCTTTATCCGAAAAAGTTACAAAATTGTTTTACGAATTAACAGGATATATAAATCCAAATAATATAGAAAAATTCAACTTTTTTATAAAACAATTGAGGGGATTTGAAGGGGTAAAGCAAGCAGGACTAGAAATATCAAATAAGGAAATCATAGAACAAATAGAGCGTTCAATAATATCAGAAAATCCATCATTTACAGAACTTGATTTAAATGGAATAGTTGTTTCTACTCCACAAAAATTAATAGATTTCAAGATACAAACCAAGTATCAATTTTGGCTCGATATAACTTCTAATGAATGGGTAAAAAGTGATACGGGTCCATTATATAATGCTTGGGTATTTCAAGCAGGCTGGAACAAAACAAGTTTTACAATAGAGGACGAACTTGAGCTGTCGAAAGAAAAAACAGCAAGAATACTCAGAAAATTAACCTTATTAGCAACAAAGCACATATACGCATATTCAAGTTTATTTGACACCTTAGGAGCAGAGAACTTTGGCGGTATAGAGGGGTACATTTCTTGTAATAACAAAGAAACAGAGACTAAAAGTGCTTATGAAATAAAGCCAAGAGCTGATCAAAAACCTGTGCTCGATTACCAAAGCGGAACTATGGCAATTTCTGCCGTCCCTGGGGCCGGTAAAACATTTATTTTACTGGCACTTATTGTTAAGCTGATGGAGAGAAATATTAATCCTGATAATATTTTTGTATTAACATATATGGATTCTGCGGCAAGGAACTTTAGAGAAAGAATCAAAAATATTTTTCCTGAAAGCAACCAATTACCAAATATTAGTACAATACACGGGCTGGCTTTAAGAATTCTGAAAGAGAACGCTAATTATGAGAGGTTGGGGTTAGATGCTGATTTTGATATTTGTGATGATACACAAAGAGGGAAAATTATTAATAACATAAATATAAAACTTACTAAAACCGAAGTTGATGATTTTACAAAGGGAATTTCTATTATGAAATTTCAAGTCGGTGATAATTATACAACACAAAATCTCAGCAATAAAAAACTTATCAAATTCTTGGATTTTTATAAATTATACCAACAAGAATTAAAGGAAAATAATTTGATAGATTATGATGACATATTATTATTATCCGTAAAATTACTTAACGAAAATCCGGATATACTTGAATATTACCAGAATGTTTGTGAATATGTAATAGAAGATGAAGCACAGGATTCATCTTCAGTACAACAGCAATTATTGAAACTATTAAGCGGAAAACACAAGAATTTAATCAGATGCGGAGACATAAACCAAGCAATAACAACAACATTTTCTAATGCAGATGTTGAAGGTTTCAGGGAATTTATATCCAGCGCACAAACAATAGTAAATATGGATCATTCTCAACGTTGTGCTCAAGGAGTAATGGATTGTGCTAACAAGCTTGTTGAATACGGGAAAACCGCTCTTCCACAAGCCTTTTTTGATATAAAGATGCAAGGAGTAGAAGGGAAAAATCCAATATCTGCAAATCCTGTTATTAAAAAGATTTTTGAGGATACCAATACTGAAAAAAATTATATTTTAAGAACCATAAAAAATATTTTTGCAGAAGATAAAGATGCAACAGTTGGAATACTATTAAGAGCAAACTATCAAGTAGCAAACTGGACAGAATTCATAAATAATGCCGGATTCAAAACAATTACCAGAAGTGATAAGTTGGAGCAGAAGGCTGTATTTAAAGTTATATTTGCAATAATAAAATTTATTATAGATCCATATAATAATGAACAACTGGCAGATACCTATGAACTGCTTTCAAGTTATGGTTTATATCCTGCAAGAGCACAAGAAGAAATAAGGAATTCAATTGAACCTTTTATCTCGCTTTCTTGTGATGAAGTTATATCACCGAATTTAGGACAATTCCATTGGGATATGAACTATTGGTTAAATTCAGCTTCATTAGAGCCGGAAGAATTTGCAATTAAGGTTGGAACACACTATTTTGAATCTGAAATAGAGCGTTCTAATGTATATTTAATTTCAACTTTAATTAAACGAATAAGTACTCTAAATAATAATTGGTACTATGTAAAAGAACGCTTAGACGAACTTTCCAAAAGGAATTCTTTAAGCGGGTTTAAATTCTTTTCGGAAGAAGATGAAAATAAAAGCCTTGGCGGACAAGTTCAAATTATGACTTTACATAAATCTAAAGGTGATGAATTTGATTATGTCTTTGTCCCCTCATTAAATGAAAAAGACTTGCCATTACTTCCTGAGTCTATACAAATTAAAAACTCATCATTATTTATTGAAGAAGTTAAATCATTATCCAAAAATTATCAGGGAAAAACTGAAATCGAGCAAAAGGAATTTTCTTTAGCAGAAAATTACAGACTATTGTATGTAGCAATTACCAGAGCTAAAAAGAAATTATACTTTACTGTAAGCACCAAGATAAAATCTTTTAATAAACTGGAGGAAAGGAATCCAAGTATAATCTTTAATATCCAATGATACCCCATAAAATAGCTTAAAAGTATTAACCATTATCTCCAATTTAATAAATAAAACTCAGGTAATAATAAAAAAGAAAAGGAGGTATGCCATGAAATTTTTAAAATACACCGCATATGTATTAGTACTAATTGGCGCAATCAACTGGGGCTTAATCGGATTATTCGGATTTAACTTAGTATCGACAATCTTTGGAGATATGACAGTTATGTCAAGGATTATTTATTCTCTTGTTGGTGTAAGTGCTTTAATAGTTGGTCTTACAATGAATCAATGTGAAACAATAGTAAGAGAAGAAGGTTGTGAATTTGGCAAGTGCAATCTCTAAATTTAGAGAAACCGGAAATTGGAATTAAACAATTTCCGGTTTTTTATAATTCCGAAAACAAATAACCTATATTGCAGAGTGCTGAAAAATATAGTACAATAAGCAAGGGGTTTCAATATGAAAAAAGGAATTATAATAAGTTTATTACTGGGACTAATAAGTATAACAAGCGTACAGGCTGAAATATGTAAATCAGATATAGGTCTCACGATATTAAAGGATCCTTATAATAAAAAAACTTTTATATTAGAGGTTGCACAAAACTCTCCTGCACAAATATCTAACTTACCGATAGGGGCAGAGATTATAAAAATTGATGATGAAAAAATAAAATCTTTTTCCGGAAATGAAATCATTGATAGGATTAATGGGGAAAAAGATACAAATTTAAAACTTACAGTAAAAGTTAACGGTAAAAAGTCCGATTTTAATATTACAAGAGGTACTTATTTTGAACCAATAACAGAAGATAATAATTTTAATCTATATTGGAATCAGATTATGCCCTCTGATATTTACTTAAATCCAATTTCAGAAGAAATCCAACATAAATTAAGTATAAAATATAAAAATGAACTTAATTCCAAGAGCGAATATTGGAATATGAGAAAAGAAAATTTTAGCAACCATTATAATTCTTGTATGAACCTCACTGAGGAAGAACAAAATACCTGCCTGCTAAATTTATTAAATGAAGCTAAATTAAGAACAAACAAGGATGTATTAATTAAAAATGAAGAAAATATCATAAAAAAACAAGAGGAAGAGAACTGTATTTTCCATATAAAGCAATTTCAATTAAATAATACATTCCAAAACCCATTATATAGATAATTTATCCAATTGTAGAGAAGTGTTCTTTTTCACCTACAAAAGTTATTTTCATATCATTAGTTTTCTTAGTATCAAATTGAAAAATGTTAGCAGAAGAGAAAAAAGCAGAGCGTCCTTTATTTGGATAGAGCACTGTTTTTTCTTCAAACTCTGAGCCGAAAAATTTTTTCATAACAAGACTAATTTTTTCAAAAATGTTATTAACACAAGGTTTCAATTGTCCATTTTCAGCCTCATATCCGGGCACATTATAATAAACACGAGGACGTACGCTTTTGTCTATGAATTCATCATAAACCATAAGTTGTTTTTCAAGAGTTTCCGCTTGCTTAATTCGGGAAGTTTCCAGAGGAGTGTAGTGAGATAAAATAACAATAGGATTCTTATCTTTTCCTAGACAAACCACACCTAAAGAATTACATCCTGCAAGCCCGTCTGTATAGATAGTATCAATCCGATCGGGTAAAATTCTAACTGCTTTACACTCATTCATTCCGACTTTGATAATATTTTTATTGCCTTCTCGTATTAACTTTGCAAGTTTCATTTCAGGCATATTCATTACATTTTGAATATTCAATTTTGTCGTCTTTGCTACCCCTGGTAAAAGACTTCTTGTTAAATTTAAAATTGACATACATTTCCCCTAGATATTATAAAAATTTTTTTAACTAAAAATTGCCTTTTTAACTTAAAAATTCTTGAACGATTTCAAAAAGAATTGTCTTTAAATCTTCTTTTGATAAATCATTCCCGTACTTTTTATAAAATTTTTTAAGCTCAAATCTATTTAAAAAAACATCAATTTTTTCTAAAACTTGATTATTTTCAGCATATTCTTCTTTCAAGCTTTCTAAATAATTTCTAATAAATTTTTCAGGCTCAAAGCCCATATCATCTTCAACAACTAATTCTTCAAACCCATCAGACATTTCAAAGAAATTCTTAGAACCATCATTCTTCTGTTTTTTACTATCCTTATTATGTTTTTGCTTGGAATTGCTATCTTGTCCAGTAGGCAATATTCCAAAGAGAGGATTAATCGGGGAATTGAACATACTAAAACCTTATACTTGTAGCATTAGTCTTATTAACGGCAGAAAATTTAAAAACTTTAATTTTTAATAATAATTTAGAAAAACCACGAACTAAATATACTTCCCATCAAATAAATCAACAATCATTTTAGTTTGATCCGAGAAGTAACTGTTTTTACCATTATCTTCAGCTTGCTCTAAATCGTTAGCAGTTTCAGTTGCATCAATGGCTTGAGCATTTTCTTCTTGCTTTTGCTGATAAACTTCATCTGCTTTATTTTTGGGAGGTTGAACGACAGCAGCTCTTTGCGGAGTAAACGTTTTTTGCGGCGCTTTAGAAGATGGTGCCGCATCAGACTTTGGGAACGGCGTATCTCCTGATTGCGGAAGCCTTATTGTAATTTTTGAATTATTTTGATTAAACAACTTATCCGCTGCTTCTTTTAAGACCTGTTTTTTAGCATCTTCATTAGCCTGCTTAACAAAAATTTCTTGTTTAAACGTAATAATAACCTCATCCGGCGCTACCTTAACAGGATTGGCAAGCCTTAACAATGCTTGAGTTGACGGACTGTTTATGTTTTTCACTAAGCCTGCCCAAAGAGAAGCCACATCGGACGTGTCCACATTTGCTTTTGATGGTTGTACCATCACTGTTTCACTATGCTCCACTCTGGTAGGGACTTCAGGTCTTGTCTCTTTGTAGATTTCAGCTTTGCTTGAAGCAGAAATATTAGAACTAGGTTTCTCTATTTCAAGATTGGTTTTAGCCTCATTTTGAGAATGAACAATATTAGGCTTATGAATTACTTGAGGACTACCTATATTAACACTACCTGACTCCAGCGCCTGAACTCTTGTTTGCAAAGATATTAAAGACGAGTTTTCCGCTAAATTAGCCAAATCAATAACAGCCACCTCTAACCATAAGTATTGATTAGTAGTTTGCTTAAGCTCTCTAATGTAGTGAGCAGTACGTTCTAAAAGGAACACAATCTGCTGTGACTCTAGTTTTTTAGCTTGTTCTGTAGTTTCTTTAGCCTGTGCATCATTATAGCCCGTAAGTTCTTCAACCATTTCAGGTCTGCTATTTTTTGTAATTAACAAGTTTTTGAAATATTCACACAAGTTTGAAAGTATTAATGTAGGCTCATTTCCGTTGTTGTAAACTTTTTCTAATGATTCAATCGCCGATTGTGTATCAGAAGAAATTATAAAATCAGTAAATTGCTTAAGAATATCAAACGAAAGCCGCCCAAGCATATTATTAACATCATCTAACGTAACTTCATTTTGAACACCTAACAAACTTAATTGATCCAAAAGTGCTATACTGTCACGCATTCCGCCTGCTGAATTTTTAGCAATAGCAAAAAGTGCTTCATCAGTAATTTTAATATTCTCTTTATCAGAAATAAATCTTAAGTGCTTAACAATATCTTCAGTGGTAATTCTTCTGAAATCAAATCTTTGGCACCTGCTTTTAATAGTATCAAGAACTTTATGTACCTCTGTAGTTGCAAGTATAAAAATAACATTCTCAGGTGGTTCTTCAAGAGTTTTTAACAGAGCATTAAAAGCATGGTTAGTCAACATATGGACTTCGTCTATAATATAAATTTTGTATCTGCCATGAACAGGTGTATATTGGATTTTTTCAAGAATATTTTGAGTATCTTCAACTTTTCTGTTACTTGCAGCATCGATTTCAATAACATCAATAGGAACAGTATTAGTAACATCCTTGCAACTCGCACACTCATTACAAGGATTAAGAGTCGGTCCGTTAACACAGTTGAGGGATTTAGCAAGGATTCTTGCAGTTGATGTCTTACCTGTACCTCTTGGCCCCGTAAATAAATAAGCATGGGAAATTTTATTCAATTCAATAGCACTTTTAAGAGTTTTTTTAATGTGCTCCTGCCCTACAATTTGCTCTAAGCATTGAGGTCTGTATTTTCTATATAAAGGTAAGTAAGTTTCGTTCATGATAATATTGTAGCATAAATGTAATAATATAAAGCAGGGGAAAAATGGAATATCACAAACCAAAACCATTAAAAATAGGTGATACAATAGGAATAATAGCACCAAGTGGTGTAATCAAAAACAAAGAAGGGATTGAACGGGGTATAAAACGTCTAAAAGATATGGGTTTTAATATAAAACTCTCTCCCAAATTATATGAGAACAAAAATTATCTTGCAGGTGATGATAAAATTCGTGCAAGCGAAGTTAATAGCTTTTTCGCCGATAACGAAGTTGATTGTATATTATGTGCAAGAGGTGGTTACGGAGCTATAAGATTATTAGATTTACTTGATTACGAATTAATAAAAAATAATCCAAAGCTTTTTTGCGGGTATTCGGATATAACAGCATTATCTGTAATGTTCTTAAAGCATGCTAACCTCATAACATATTCATCACCAATGTTATGTGGAGATTTTGGCAGAGAAGGATTAAACGCATTTACAATAAACACATTTATCGAAGTGTTGAGCGGTAAAGCATTGGAGCAAAACATACAAGGAGATGTTTCAATATCAATTTCCGGAATAGCGTGGGGCGGAAATTTAACAACAATAGCAAGTCTATGTGGGCGTGATTTTATACCTGATAAAAAGTTTATTTTCTTAATAGAAGATATAAATGAGCCGGTATATAAAATAGATCGTGTACTAGAAATGTTGTATGGAATAAAAGATTTTCGAGAGAATATAGTTGGATTGGTAAGTGGGGATTTCACGGGGGAGGATAATTTAACGGTTTTAGACGAAGTATTAACCGACTATACAAATAAGTTAAACATTCCACTCTGGCATGGGTTAAAACTTGGTCATGGAGATGAGAAAATAACTTTTGGAGTAGGTAGTCAATGTAAAATAGAAAGTAATAAAATATATTTTTAACAAACCACTTGACGAATGGATATGTTTTAATTAATATAGAACTTGTCTGAGGGCGTTTAGCTCAGTTGGTAGAGCGTCTCCCTTACAAGGAGAGGGTCAGAAGTTCGAGTCTTCTAACGCCCACCATTTAATCAAGAGCCGGATGGGCTCTTTTTTTATGCCCAAAGGGCGTATTGATGACGAGAACTTCCTATATGCGAAGCATATTTAAAGAACCTATAAAATTTTTATTTATTCTTGAATAAAATCTACATTTGTATAAAAAATATTTGCGTTAGAATAGATAAAATCAGCAGAGTCACCCAAGCTCCGTTCTTTAGCTCTTATATAAATATAGTATTTTAAATTTCGTTTTTATTAGTTATATTCTCGAATATATTCTTTATACTTGAAAAATCAAATTCAAGTTGAAATATATCTTCTTCCGATTTTCTTATTATATAGCTGCCATCAGTTTTATTAATTTCTACAGTTGCGTTATATTTTACTCCGTTTTCAGTATAAGAAAATTCGTATGTTATATGAGTATCGTTTTCATTTACTAATGAAAAATTAGTATATGGTTCTTTTAATGAGTATCCTGTAATTTCGCCATCTAAACCATTTTGTGCATTAAAGAATTGTTTAATAATTCCAGAAGTCATATATTTATTTAACAAATCAGCTGGGTAAATATTGGTATTAGAATCGTTGTCTCTCTTTATTTGCCAAGATTGAGGAGCAGCTGGGTTTGAAACACGGTCATTCTTAGATTCAGAATTTCTATTTGGCGACTTTTCTAATATATCATCAAAAGAAATACCATCTTTTAAAGAATAGAGTTTTGTTTCTTCATCATAGTTAAAGAATTTATTTGCGTCAAACTGCCACCAAGAACCTCCTAAGGCTTGATTTAAGGAGTCAGTGGTATAGAAGTCGATAGTTTTTTTAACTTCTTGGCCATCAACGTTAGAAGTTGTAATGACTTGAATTTCTGGTGTTATCGAGTTATTATTACCTAAATCAAATTCCTGAGGATTTTTATTCACTTCAATATCAGTAAGAGGAGACTTTAATCGATATTCTTGGACGCTTCCATCAGCATTATATATAGTTGGTTCAAGATATTCTTCTATAATTGAAATTGATACGTCTTCAAACATATCTGCTGTATAATAAACTGCAGTAATGTTATTATTCTCTAAATAATTTATAGTATAGCTGCCATTAGTTTTATTAATTTCTACAGTTGCGTTATATTTTACTCCGTTTTCAGTATAAGAAAATTCGTATGTTATATGAGTATCGTTTTCATTTACTAATGAAAAATTAGTATATGGTTCTTTTAATGAGTATCCTGTAATTTCGCCATCTAAACCATTTTGTGCATTAAAGAATTGTTTAATAATTCCAGAAGTCATATATTTATTTAACAAATCAGCTGGGTAAATATTGGTATTAGAATCGTTGTCTCTCTTTATTTGCCAAGATTGAGGAGCAGCTGGGTTTGAAACACGGTCATTCTTAGATTCAGAATTTCTATTTGGCGACTTTTCTAATATATCATCAAAAGAAATACCATCTTTTAAAGAATAGAGTTTTGTTTCCTCATCATAGTTAAAGAATTTATTTGCGTCAAACTGCCACCAAGAACCTTCTAAAGCTTGATTTAAAGAGTCTGTGGTATAAAAGTCGATAGTTTTTTTAACTTCTTGGCCATCAACGTTAGAAGTTGTAATGACTTGAAATTCTGGTGTTATCGAGTTATTATTGCTTAAATCAAATTTTTGAGGGTTACTGTTAATGAAAATTTCAGTATAAGGTTCTTTTAGTTTATATTCTTTTGGGGTTCCATCAGAATTGTAACTATATATTTCAAAATACTCATCAATAAGATTGGACGGTAGTTTTTCGAATTGTTCTGCATTATATATTATAGGTTTAATTGGCTCTAGTGGCTCATCTGGAAATATCGGGAAATCAGGAGAAATTGGAATGCTCGGATTGTTTGGTTCGTCCGGATTGTTTGGTTCATCTGGAGTATTTGGCTCATCTGGTATGCTTGGTTCGTCTGGTATGCTTGGTTCATCCGGAGTATTTGGCTCATCTGGTATGCTTGGTTCGTCTGGTATGCTTGGTTCATCCGGAGTGCTTGGTTCGTCCGGTTCAGGAAGTATTGAAGGATCAATATTATTCATATCTGAACTAGAAATCATACCTATACCTAGTTTTGCAAATTCTTCCCATGTCATTGTAAACTCTTCTGAAGAGTCCCAAGGGTTAACAAATGTAACAGTATCTTGAGTTAAATTAGTAATAACTAGAGCGTGTCCACTATTTGGACTAAGGCTGAATGAAAAAGTTTCTCCGTTGGTAAGTTCTGCTTCGTGAGTTGTTCTTTTATTGTATTCTGAATATAAACCAAATGTTAGTGCTGTATTCCCACCATTTAAAGCATCTTGTAATATAGAATAAACAGTGTCTTCATCAAGTCCTTTTGCTAAATCTTTTTTAAAATCAATTATTCCTTGTTGAGTAAAGTTTATACCATCGTTTTCATAATTTTTTCCATCGGTTGCGTAACGAGTTTCAGATTCTACTCCAGTTAAGTAATATATTATATCTTCAGGGAAACCGCCATCTAATATACCTCCATCTTGGAACTTGTTATATGAATCAGGTATATAAGCGTAATATTCGTCTACTTTGACTATTCCATTTTTGATATCATTTCTTAATCGTTCTGTTGCTAGTTCAAAAACTAACATGTCATTGTCGCCATTACTAAAAGGATCTCCTTTTATATCATCAGTATCAAATTTATTAATTTCATCAGCAGTTATAGTATAGCTAACTCCAAGACCTTTGAAATTAACGGTAACAGAACCATCTTCATTAATACTGATAGAGATTTTAATAATTTGTCTACCAGCTTCAGTACCAGCTAAAGCTAAGATTCCGGTTATTAACCAACAGTCACCGGTTCCACCTTGTGATACATCCTCATCAATTTCACCATTAACGCCGATATCATCAGTTGAATTTGTTTGAGGTGTTAAAGGGGTTGTGATTATAAGGTTTTTAATTTTTCTTAATAATTCATCTGAACGAATATTTGTACCGTGGGCTTGAATATCTATAGATTCATCATTTTTAATTCTTACTTTTACTGGGATACCGTTTAAATTAATTGAATTTACCCCCGGATTTAAAGTCGGTTCTTCTACTTGTGACATTATTATTATATTTGCTTTATTATATAAAGATAATACGTCTGCAATTGATGCTGTTATAGCCTTAGGGGTATAACTTGTGTTAGTTTGTGTTCCATTTTTATTTTCATCGGTGGGAGTTTTATCTTCATTTTCTTCATCTAAATTGTTTTCTAATTCAGTTTTGTTTAAGGCTTGAAATAATCTATTTTTAATCTCTAGCATAATTGCTCCTTTATATATACTCTGGCAATATTGCATTATATCGACTATTTTTCTAAAAACTTTAATAATATTAATAAAATATTTACAAATATTTACAAATATTGCAGAGTCTAATTAAAGTAAAAATATATATGTTATAGGGAATGATTTTATAGGTATGTTGGAAGTAGAATTTTAAATAAATTAGTAATAATTTTAGGGAATAATCTCAAAAACTCTGTTGAAGGAGCTAGTAGGTAAGGTCAGTTTTATAATAAAGTCTAATCTTTATTCAAATAATTATAATTATAAATAATATTTCACTTTGTAACATTTTTGTTACAAAGACTAAAGTTTTTTTTTTTAATCTTCCGTTATACAAAATATATGATGTATAGAAGGAGAAAGATATGCCAATACCCGAATATTCAAATTTAAAGGTCAATTTAAGCTCTATGAATCAATTCTTTAATGATAACGGAGTTAAACTTTCTGAGTCAGAAAAAACACAAATCAAAAATATTTTTGATGAAAGCAATACTCAAAAAGAGACTGATAAAAATGTTGAAGAACAGCTAACCGGTAATGAAAGAGTGACTTATTTAGAAGCTGTGAAAAAATCTTTACCAAATAATTATAATAAAAT
>CALURS010000030.1 GCA_944323215.1 Candidatus Gastranaerophilales bacterium
AGGTCTATATCAAACGCTATGTATAGGCATTTATCTTACTATGATTCCTTTTATTTTTCAAAAATATGGGTTTAAGTTTGCACAAAAAATTTTGAAAGGTGATAAGGCGTTTCCTGCTTTTAAAGATGCAAAAGAATTCTTGAATTATCTTAAGCTTTCCAAAATGACGCTTAAGGAACGTAAAGACAGTAAGCTTATGTCAAGAATTTCTGAAACACTAAAAGCAAATGGCGAGGATAAGCTAACATTAAAAGAGCATTTACTTAATGATGAAAAACCTCCTGCATTTCCTTTGCCCAAGGGCGCTATTGAGTTAAGTAATTTGGTGGGGACAGTTTTAGGTTTGGCACTGTTTGCATCTGAGCTTAGTAATTATATTTTGCATCCTATTATGAGAGGACTTGGATTTGAGCATCCTAAAAATGTGAACGAAAAGACTCCTGAAACGATAGAAAAGGAAAATACTGATGCTAAATTGAACAAAGTTGCTTAATTTTTGTTTTAATTTAATTTATAATTTAGGATTGTTTTTGCTGTTTTTTCTATTATTTCATCGGAATGAGCGTAAGATACGAACATTGCTTCAAATTGTGACGGTGCAACGTAAATTCTGTTTTTTAACATATAATCAAAATACTTTGCAAATTCATTTGTATCGCAAGTAGCTACATCATTATAATTTACGACAGGTTTATTGGTGAAAAATACTGACATTAACGAGCCGACCCTTTTTGTTTGCAATCCGATTTTTTTATAAGCATTTTCTATTTTTGCAGTATTTTTATCAATTACGGAATAAATTTCTTTATTTTCGATAAGAATTTTAAGAGTTTCAATACCTGCAGTTACGGCAACAGGGTTTCCTGAAAGGGTTCCTGCCTGATAAACAGAACCAACAGGCGCAACACAGGACATTACATCTTTTCTTCCTCCATAAACAGCTAAAGGCATACCGCCGCCCACGATTTTTCCAAATGTTGTTAAATCAGGTTCTACACCATAATATTCTTGCGCACCACCTAGCGACAATCTGAATCCTGTTATAACTTCATCAAAAATTAATAATGCGCCATACTGCTTAGTTATCTCCCGCAAGAATTTTAAAAAGTTCGGTTTCGGCGGAATTACTCCCATATTTGCAGCGACAGGCTCAACCACTATACAGGCAACATCATCGCCGTATTCTTCCATAATCCTTCTGACAGAAGTTTCATCATTATAGTCAGCAAGCAAAGTATATTTTGCATAATTATTTGGAATTCCAGCGCTGTCGGGAATAGCTTCTGTTAGCACTCCTGAGCCTGCTTTCATCAACAGACCGTCAGAATGCCCGTGATAACAACCGACAAATTTTACTATTTTCTCACGCTTCGTAAACCCTCTTGCAACTCTCACAGCGCTCATAACTGCTTCTGTACCTGAGCTTACCAGGCGCATCATCTGCATTGATGGAACACATTTTTGGATAAGTTCTGCCAATATCAATTCTTTTTCTGTAGGCGCACCAAATGTTAAACCTTTCTCGCAAACCTTTTTTACCGATTCAATAACTTTTGGATGTGCATGACCTAAGATTTCCGGACCCCAAGAGCAGACATAATCTATATATTTATTTCCATCAACATCGTAAATATATGCACCTTGTGCTTTTTCTACAAAAAACGGCGTTTTCTTTACGGCATTAAATGCTCTTACAGGACTATTTACGCCACCAGGCATTATATTCTGTGCTTCTCTAAAAAGTTCTTCTGATTTTGTCATACCAATCCTTTGTTAATTAATTGATTTTTTCACTCAACCATTTTGCCATATCCAATGCGTGATATGTAATTATTATTTTTGCCCCCGCACGTTTCATCGCAATCAGGTTTTCCTCTACAATCCGTTTTTCATCAATCCAGCCCTGCGCTGCTGCCGCCTTAACCATTGAATACTCACCGCTTACGTTATACACTGCAAATGGTATATTATAAAGGCTCACTGCTTCTTTTAGCACATCTAAATACGCTAATGCGGGTTTTACCATCACAATATCCGCCCCTCCTTCTATATCAGACTCGATTTCTCGCAAAGCTTCTTTCCCGTTTGCAAAATCCATTTGATAGCTTCTTCTATCTCCAAAGCAAGGTGCTGATTGTGCCGCATCCCTAAATGGACCGTAGTATGCTGATGCAAATTTTGCACTATAAGCCATTATAGGAGTATTTATGTATCCGGCTTCGTCCAATGCTCGTCTTATTGCTCTGATTCTACCATCCATCATATCTGATGGTGCAACCATATCCGCTCCTGCTTTTACTAAACTTACAGCCATTTTGGATAACAATGGTAATGTTTCATCATTTAATATTTCACCATCCTTCACCATACCGCAATGACCGTGAGACGTATATTCACATAGGCATACATCTACTACACAATAGATTTCGGGATAGTTTGATTTTATGTATCTGACGGCTCTTTGTGTCACTCCGTTCTCTGCATACGCTTGAGTTGCTAATTCATCTTTTTCTTCAGCCTTAGGTATTCCAAATATTATTACTCCTGTTATTTTACTTTCTCTGACTTTATCAAGTATTTCAGACAATCGGTCAATTGAATATTGATAAACGTTTGGCATCGATTCTACAGGTGTTTTTATGTTTTCTCCGTCTGCTACAAATATTGGATAAATAAAATCTTTGACACTTAGTCTGGTTTCTTTTACTAAATCTCTAATTATCTCATTCTGTCTTAATCTTCTTAAACGCTTCATTATTCTACCCTGTACAATCCTTTTCTATACACTCAATTATTCCGTCTATATTATATTTATCGGCGATTAAAACCTGCCCTACATCATAATTTTGTAATGCTTCTGCACATTTTTTCCCGATACATACAATCTTAATATTTTTATTAAATTTCTGATAAAAGTTTTTAAAAAAACTATTTACGCCGTTTGCACTTCCAAACACTAAATAATTTACATCAAAATATTCTTGCTTTAAAGTTGAAAGAATTGTTTTTTTTAGTTCATTTTCTTTCAGATGGTAAATTTTGTAGTCGGTATAATTGTAGTTATTATTTTCTAATGAATTTATCAAATCATCACTACCGATATCTGCACGACAAATCAAGATTTTATCGCTCGGTTGGAGTTTTTTTATAAGTTCAAAAGCTAAAGTTTTAGAATCAAAACGAGTAGGGATAAAATCCGCATACACACCATATTCCAAAAGTTTATCTGCTGTTCCTGAACCTATCACTGCAATTTTATGTTTGGATAACGACCTTATATCTTTACCCTCTTGTTTGAATTTTAGGAAAAACTGCTCAATTCCGTTTTGGCTTGTAAAAACTATCCAAGTGTAGGCTTTCAAATCTGGTAATGGATTTGTTGTTACAGCAATATCAAGAAATCCTAAATCTATAATTTTTCCATTTGTATTAATGAATTTTGAGCTTAATTTTTTAATAAAGTTTTCTGTACCGACAACACCGATTTTTAAATTTTTAAAATCTTTTTTAATATCCGAATTATCAAAAGCCATTTCTTTTAAATTGAGACCCGCACATTCCCCAATAACAATCACAATCGGTGCATTAATCTTCTTATTGGCAGTTTTTATAAGTATATCTTTAATTGTACCTTTAATAACGTTTTGCTCTTTGCTACACCCTTTAGAAATAATTGCACACGGCATATTTTCATCCATGCCTGCCTCTAAAAAATTATTTATAATTTCTTCAATATGGTGATACCCCATCAAGAATACAATAGTTCCGCCAAGTTGTGTTAGAGCCTTATAATCAATTGGTGTGACTTTTTCAGAACTATCTTTTCCTATTGCAGAGCCTGTTAAAATAGTTACACTTCGGCTTAACTGTCTATGTGTAACGGGAATTCCTACAGCTGACGGGACTGCAATTGCAGATGAAATACCAGGAACAACTTCATAGGGAATATTTTTTTCTTCTAAAATTTGTGCTTCTTCTGCCCCCCTGCCAAAGACATAAGGATCGCCGCCTTTTAATCTTGCAATGGTTTTACCTTCTAATGCCTTTTTAATTAACAAATTATTTATCTCCTCCTGAGGCATAGATTTTTGATGATATCTTTTTCCGACATATATTTTTTCAACTCTATCTGAAAGGTTGCTTATCAATCTATCATCAATTAGCGAATCGTATAAAACCACCTCTGAGTCTAAAAGCTTTTTTAAACCTTTTATTGTTATTAAATCAGCTTCCCCACATCCTGCACCTATCAAATATACTTTCCCTGTCATTGTTTTAATCCTATGATTTTATTTGAGATACTAACTTAGGAATTTCTTCAAAGACTTTTGAATATTCCCCCGCAGCCTTATTTTCTTTTCCTTTATACATTAACTTGATTTCGATATTATTACCATTAGAAAAGTCGCTATATACAGCATTAACCTCACTGCATCCTACTTCTAATTGCTTTAGAATTTCTCTTTCTATCTTGTATTGCAAAAAAGTTTCTTCATCATTAATCTGTCTGAGTTGTTGTATATATTTAAAATCTTTTCTTGACTCAATCGCAATAATACCTTGACAAGCAGCAGGCAGAAAAGAGTCAGTATCAAATACCTTGATTTCAAATCCAGATAATTCTTCTATAGAAAAGTTTAGCCTGTCTAAACCGGCTTTTGCTAAAACAATTGCATCATACTCGCCTTTTTCCAGTTTTTTTAGTCTTGTATCAATATTTCCCCTAATCGTTTTTACTTGTGCATTCGGGAAATACTTCTTTATATAAAATTCTCGTCTTGGACTGCTTGTTCCTATTATCGAAATATTTTTTAAATTTTCCCTGATAACTAAAACATCTCGTGAATCAGCGCGTTTGGGAGTACAAACTACCTCCAGTCCCTCCATTAGTTCTGACGGCAAATCCTTTGCGCTATGTACTGCAATATCAATCTGACAATTAAAAAGTGCCTCCTCAAATTCGTTAATAAAAAGCCCCTTATCACCTATTTCACTAAGCGGCTTATCTAAAATCCTATCGCCTTTTGTGTTGATTATAACAATTTCTGTTTTCAAATTTGGGAACTGTTTTTTTAAAGCATCCTCTACAATCTTTGTCTGTGCAATTGCTAATTTACTTCCTCTTGTTCCTATTTTTACTTTCTTCATTTAATTTCCGTTCTTTTATTTTATTAATTGTTTGGTCTCGACCTCATTAATTAATTTTTGCATTATATTTTGTAACTCATTATAATTTATTTGAAAATCTTTATTTTGAGAGTATTCCATAAGCTTATGAATAATCTCGGCTCTCGCCTTTTGTTCCATAACCATATTTTTTAATTCCTCTCTTAATACTCCAAAAATTTCAATGACCGCCCCTATATTTTGCGGCAAATTCTGCTCTATTGAATTTTTGATAAATGCTGCTATATCTGGAGCCTTTGCGCTTGTAGAGCATCCTATTACTAAAGATTCTTTTTTTATAAGTGCAGGAAACAAAAACGAACAATTTTCAATATCATCAACTGAATTTATAGGGATTTTTAGTGCATTGCATATTTGTGCTACTTGTTTATTTATAGCACTGTTATTTGTTGCAGAGATTACTAAAAAAGCATTTTTAATATCATCAGGTTCAAAAAATTTGTTTTTAATTGCTAAATTAGAATTTCTGTTCAATAAATCTGTAATTTCCTTGCAAATATTGGGTGCAATTACTGTGATATAAGCTTCAAATGGTAATAGTTTAATAATCTTTCTATATGCGACCCTGCCGCCCCCGATTACAATAACTTTTTTATCTTTCAAATCAACAAACAAAGGAAAGTAAGCCATTATACCACCATACTCCTTTCGGACTTTATTTGATTAACTACATTTTCAAAATCATTGGCATCAAGCTTGCCTTTTAGGTTATATATAAACTTTTCTAATGAACAATTTTTATTCTTTTGATTTTGAGAATAGATTACGGGCATGGCATCATGATAAATTATATTTTTATAAATTTTTTGTAATTCTTTATCTAAAATATCATACGCTTCTTCAACAGCTTTTTCTTTCTTTTGATTGTTACTTTGTACAATATTAATAAAATAATCGATGGTTATAAGCTTACAATTAGTTAAATTTTGGATTTCTCTGTCAATGTCATAAGGTGATGCCAAATCAATAAATAACATTTGCTTATCAGGCAAAATATTTTTAACCGTATCATCATAATTTATTGTATAATGCGGACTATTTGTAGCGGAAACAACGATATCAATATCTTTTAAGTATTCAAATCTGTGTAAATAATCAACAATCTCAACCCCGCTAATATACTTTAAAGAAGAACCGTGAATTCTTTTAGTAGCATAAAGTTTATAATTTAAACCCTTATTCAAAATATTACTAATAATTGCAGAGCCTATTTTTCCGCTTGCTCCTATTACCATTATTTTAGGATTTAAAATATTTCTAGCATGAGCAAATTTCTTAATCTCATTACAGGCCAAAGTAGCATAAGATAGTGAGCTTTTAGAAATTTCTGTTTGAGTTTTGATTTTTTTAGCACAAGATAAAGCACTCAGAAAAGTTGTATTTAACTCATAGCCTGTTCTCTTTTTTTGCTGTGCCTCCTGATAAGTTTGCTTAACCTGTGATAATATCTCGTTTTCTCCAACAATCATTGACTCTAAACCGCAAGTAACTTTAAACAGATGTTCAATGGCACTTCTGTTTTCATAGTATCTGGCGTATTTCCTAATTTCACTGATTGATAGCCCTGTTTTCTGTGATAACAATTTTTCTAAGACAGAGAAAACAGTATTTCCATACTCAACGTAAATTTCTGTGCGATTACAAGTCGCAAGAATTATACATTTTATCTCGTTTGAAAAGGTCTTTAAATCAAAGATAAACTTTTCTTTTTCATCTTCCGTAAAAGCAAATTTATTCCTAATTTTCTCCGGTGCTGTTTTGAAATTTACACTGATACATTTCAAATGGCATACTCCTTCACAATCTCCATAAATCTGTCTTTATTATGGCTAATCCAAGTTTTAAAAGTTAAATTATTTGCCTGTCTTTCCTTCCCGATTTTTCTAAACATTTCAGGAATGTTATCAGCGGGAATAGTTCCAAGAACATCACCAAAATTCTCGTTTCCTTGGAATTCACAGCCGTCAAAGAACAAGTCAAACGCATCAGTCAATACTCCGTCAACTTTTTTCTTGCCGCCTTTAAAGCCCAAAACCGCAGTTTGATGAGCTGCACAAGACGACGGACAACCTGATATACATAGCTTTGGTAAAACGCCGTCTGCAAAGTTTTCTTCTCTGTCCATATCTATAATTTTTTGTAAAAGTCCGCTTGAATCAGACAAACCTTGCTGACAAATCGTTGCCCCAACACAACTTACTGATTCCTGCAATTCACTATTTGCATTATCCTGACTCAACAAGTCAACAACTCTGTTTGCTTCTTCTCCTGTTAAATTAATAATAAACATTTCTTCTTTTGTAGATAGCCTTATGCCAACACCTTCCATCATAGAAATTAGATTGTACAACTCCTTGAACGTCTTTATAGAAGGATTTCCAAGCGCAGGGTGATATTTTACCGCATATAAACCTTCCTGTTTTTGTTCAATTATATTTCTTGACTTTTTCGCTGTAGAATTATCAGATTTTTTAGTATTTTCTTGAATTTTAACATCCAATTTTAAATCTTCTGAATTCTTAATTTCAGTAAGAATTCTGCTAAATTCTTCTAAATATTTTTCTTCGCCAATTGTTCTTGGAATATATCTGGTTCTTGCTTTTGCTCTATTTTCGTAATTTCCGTATTTCATAAATATTTGAACCATGGTCATGACATAATATAATACATCCTCTGGCTTAATATCTTCAGCCGTTTTAATCCCAAACTCAGGATTTACACCTAATCCACCGGCTGTGTATAAATCAAATTTCCCGTTTGGTTTTGCGACAAATCCCATATCTCGATATGTTGCATGAACGATATTTCGTTTTGAATTTGAAAAACTAACTTTTAATTTTCTTGGTAATTTTATTTTACCAATCAAATCTACTAAAAATTCAGAAACTATCTTTGCGTATGGTGAAACGTCAAAATACTCATCTTTCTCAACACCCGCTAATGGTGAGCATAGAACATTTCTGGGATTATCGCCTCCGCCGCCGATTGTAACTATTCTCGCATCAAACGTTTCTAACATTAGTTTTGGTATTACCTCAGGTTTTAAATTATGCAATTGTATAGATTGATTTGTTGTAAAATGTACTTTTTCAATATTGTACTTTTCAATACTGTTAATAATAAATTTAAAATGCTTCATTTCCAAATTTCCGGCAGGCATTCTTAGTCTAAGCATACCTGATTTATGGTTACGCTCAGAATATGTACCAAATCCGCCTGATATAGATTTGTACTCAGGAATTGATAGCTCTCCGTTATAAAATTTTTCACAAGTTGCTGCAAAATCTAATATTTTTTCTCTTATATCTTTTCTGTCTGTATACTTTTCTGCTTTTGTCATAGTAATCAATTTTTGTTCTCCGTTTCTTTTTAACTTATTACTATATTTTAACCTAAAATTGTAAATTTAATATTAAAAATTTCTAAAGATTGTATATTTAAGTATAGCAGGATTGTGCTAGCTAAAATGGTAATTTAAATTTTATAATCCTTAATTAAAATACAAAAAAGGAGGTAAAAATGAAATCAATTACAACATTTGACTTGCAATATGCTCATAGATTCTACGGTTTTAAGGGCGAAGCACAGTATTTGCACGGTCATACAGGAACTTTAACTATAGAAGTGGAAGACAGTATTAATGAAGGCGTTAATATGGTGTTTCCTTGTAATGAAATCAAAAAAACAGCTTGGGCGGTTTTACAAAACTTTGATCATGCAACAATTTTAAGAGAAGACGATCCGCTTTTACCGGTTATTTTAGAAGTTTATGAAAAGCAGGGAATTAAGGATGGTGCTCCACAAAATACAATGAAAGGTGAAGCATTTAAAACAGATTTAGCTCTTGCGTATCCTGATAGTCGTATTGTTGTTACTAAGGAAACAATGACTGTCGAAGGGATGATTAAAATAGTCTATGATTTGCTAAAGGATAAGTTAAATATTGCAAAAATAACCTTCAAAAGTGGTGATAACACGGCAAGTGAAGAATACAAAGTTACAAAAACGATAGACCGTTGCCCGTTATGCGGTATTGCTTTGACTGCTGAGGGGATTTGTACTAAGTGTGGTTATAGGAAAACATAAAAAACTTATTTCCTCCGGTTCATAATGAACTGGAGGAAATATATACTTCAAAAAAGATTACTTAAAAGCTTTTGTATTTATTATATAATTACTATTGGTCAGACTTTTACAGGAGTTTAGTATCATAAATGAAAAAAATTTTATTAAATCTTCTCCGTAGCTTTTCGTCTAAAAATAATAGTATAATACTCCATAAAGCTAATGGAAGTGTAAAACAGGTAAGATACATATCTGGATTAAATATCCATTTTAAAGGTAAAAATTCTTGTGTAGAAATATATGAACCATATAATTTTGTTAAGAAATTCAGGAAGGCTTCTAAAATAAGAATTGATGGCGACAATAATCATATAATAATAAAAAATACTAATAGTAGTATTTACTCAATGAAAATAATTGGAATAAAAAATAATAATAAAATAGTAATAGGAGAAAATTTTTATCAAACGGGATTACTAAAAATAGATTTTTGTAATCTTTCTAATATGGAATTAATTATAGGTAAGGATTGTATGTTTGGTCAAAATATTGAAATCATGCTAGGAGATTTCCATAAAGTTATTGATACATTGACAAATCTACAGACAAATACGCCACAAAAAGGAGTTTGTATTGGTAATAATGTTTGGCTTGCGAGGGATGTTAAGATTTTAAAGGACGTATCATTGCCGGACTCATCTATTGTTGGTACCGGAAGTATTGTAACAAAAAGCTTTAGCCAAAATAACGTTTGTATTGCTGGTATTCCTGCAAAAGTTGTAAAAACTAATGTAAGATGGGAAAAATAATACATATTATTATAAAAAGAAAGATTGAAGAATTAAATTCAATCTTTCTTTAGAGTAATAATGTAAACTAATTATGTTTAAGTATCGCCTCCAAATCGGCTTTAGGTGTAGTTATTGGTTTTATCTTAAATTTATCTACCAATATATTTAGGACCTTAGGCGAAACAAAGGCTGGGAGTGTAGGACCAAGTCTTATATTTTCCATTCCTAAATACAGTAAGGTCAGCAAAATGCAAACAGCTTTTTGTTCATACCAAGATAAAATAAGAGATAGAGGCAGTTCGTTAACCGAACAATTAAAAGCTTTGGAAAGCTCAGTCGCAACTTTAATTGCAGAATAAGCATCATTACACTGTCCCATATCCAACAACCTTGGAATATCATTAATTTTACCTAAGTTTATGTCATTAAATCTGTATTTCCCGCAGGCAAGAGTTAGGACAAGAGAATTTTCAGGTGTTAGTTTGACAAATTCTGTATAATAATTCCTTCCAACTTTTGCCCCGTCACATCCGCCTACAAGAAAAATATGTTTTATATCTCCGGATTTTATATATTCTATAATCTTGTCAGCAACAGACAAAACAGTCTTATGTCCAAATCCTACTAGCAGAGTATCTCCACCATTTATACCTGTCATTTTTTTATCTTCCTTGTATCCACCAAGTTCAAGTGATTTTTCTATTATGGCACTAAAGTCTTTGTCTTTACCAATATGCTTAATGTCAGGATATTCAACAACTGAAGTTGTAAAAACTCTGTCTTTGTAGCTGTCTTTTACAGGCATGATACAGTTTGTTGTAAATAAAATAGGGGCAGGTACATTATCAAATTCTTTTTGTTGGTTTTGCCACGCTGTACCGAAATTTCCTTTTAAATGCTTGTACTTATTTAATTTAGGATAAGCATGGCAAGGCAGCATTTCACCGTGGGTGTATATGTTTATGCCCTTATCCTTTGTTTGTTCAAGTATTAGCTCCAAGTCCTTTAGATCATGCCCCGTTACAATTATAAAAGGTCCTTTTTCGATATTTGTTGTAACTTCTTTGGGCTCAGGTGTTCCAAAGCATTCATTATTGGCTCTGTCTAATAATTCCATACATTTGAGGTTTATTTCACCAACTTTTAAAACTATACTTAACAGCTCATCTGTTGTATTTTCTTTTGAAATATCAATTAATGCCTCATAGAAAAAATTATCTACTGTTTCGTCTTTATATCCAAGAACCCTTGCATGATAAGCGTAAGCTGCCATTCCTTTTAGCCCAAATAAAATTAGGGATTTGAGACTTCTTGTATCTTCATTTTCGTCGTTCCATACTTTTTTTATATCAAATTTTACATTTTTATCAATATGCTTTTTTACTTCTTCTGTAAGCGCTATTATCGATTTATCATCAAAGTTAACATTGGTTATTGTTGTAAATAATCCTTCAATTAAAAGTTCTGTGATTCGCTCATCTTTTTTACTACAATTTGCCAATTCTATTAAAGCATTTGTGAGCTTATCTTGTAAATTAGCTGTACTTTCTTTCTTCCCGCAGACTCCTTGTATAGTGCAGCCTTGACCATTTGCGGTCTGCTCGCATTGAAAACAAAACATTGTCATATTTACCTCCTGTTATTTTATAATAACGAGTGATTACAAGATTCTCCTTATTAAAACAGGTGATTTATATGGGTAATTATAGATTTATTATTTTATTTGCTCTAAATAATATTTTTTAAATCCGTCTTTTATATTTGGATTTGATTTTACATAATCCAGATATAGTTTTGTTCTCTCAAGCAGTTTTGTAGATATTATATGTTCTATTCTACAAGCATTATCTTCAGATTCTTTGTGCTCTGCACATAATACTTCTTCAAAAAACATCGATAATGAAGAATGTCTGTTTACTACATCTTCTGCCCTTTTTATCCCTTCAGATGTTATCTCTATTGTTTGGTACCTTCCATATAAGATTAAACCTTTGTCCGATAACTTATTTAGTGCTTCGGTTACTGATGCTCTGCTTACACCCAGCTCTTTTGAAATATCTATTGCTTTTACGCTATTATTCTTTTTTAGACAGTTGTAAATTACTTCTAAATAATCTTCTAAACTCGCACTTAGTTTTTCCATTTATGATTCTTTCCGTTACAAAATAAGTAAAAATATTGTAAAGTTCACCTAACAAAAAGTCAAGATTAATACTTACAACTAGGCTGTATAGTCAGTAATTGTACCTTGTTTAATCATTCTTTCTCTGATTTGTTTTTTTCTGCAAAATTCTTTGTCACCTGGCGAGAGAAGTCTTTTAACGACCATAACTGTAGGTGTAATTATACCGAGAACGAGAATACCTATACCGATATTATTGATAATAGCACCGCGTTTAAGGTGTTTAAGTTTTCCAAAGAACGCATCTGAGGTTTCTGTTGTTGGTCTTGTTTTATATTCTTCAAGTAAAGTTTTTAAGTGTTGGTAGTGTGATTTAAGAGTTTCCATATCGATATATTTTCTTGTATCGATTTTGCCGGTGTCTTCAAAGAAAGAGAACTTAAGAATATCTTTTATACCTAGATTTTTCTTTAGTTTTTTATACGGTTGAATGATATCGGAGTCCATAGCTGTTTTTACAACTAAGTTATTTTTATTATTATGTATAAAGTCGTACAGTTTAACTTCTTCATCCATTAACAAAGACTTTTTAATGTTTTTGTCTTTGCAAGCCTCTATATTCGGATTAAGAACTTTGGCAAAAGCTTCCAAGTCTTTTTCTATCGAATTATTTTCAAAAGCTTGTTTAAATTTAGGATTTTCGATGACTCTAGCATCAAATTTGATGGTTTTGTTATAAACTTTTTTAGCTCTGTTTTCAAGCATTTGCTCAAGTTTGTTACCGGCATAGTACATAAAGAAAAGCAAAGTACCTTCTTTAAAAGCATATCCCCATCTTTCTTGTGCTCCTCTTGAATCAGCGATTCTTTCAGTTGTAATACCTAAATCAAGACACCACATGTTTTTAACAGGGTCTATAGCAAAATCTTGGAAAGCTTTAATAAATCCGCCAGTAAATGAAGGACTTGAGTTTATTGCTTGCGATTTTGATTGTTTTTCTGATGCAGTAGATATTGTTGAATTTTCTTCTTGTTTATCTTCTTGTTTATCTTCTTGTTCTTTTTCAGCTTCTTCTGCTTCAATTATATCTTCAACAATACTATTAATTTCTTGTTCTGTAACTTCAGAATTAGTGTTATTTGTTTTTTGTTGCTGACTTTGTTTATATTCTTCTAAGATATTTTTAACTATATTTTTATCAGTATATCTTTGTTTGAATTTCGTTAAACTAATGTAGGTTGCTATTGCAAGACCTACAGATAGTAAGAATTTTGCTGTTGCTAGTTTTCTGTATTTTGATTCGTTTGCATAAATTTTGTTAATTTTATCTTTTAATTCATCAGGTGCGTATTTTTTAATTAATTCTTGAAGTTTAGGATTCCTAAAATTTCTTGAATCAAAATTATAATCAAGTCCTTGAGGCATATAACCCAGCGTATTAATTACGCCTTTAAAAAAAGGAATTCCAAACAACCATAGGGCTTCTGAACCGAATTCATCAATACATCTGTCTGTGCCTTCCTCTTTTCCTGTAATATATGAACCTGCTGTCATAGCGGAAGCATTTGAAAAGTCTTTTATACCCAGTGGAATAATTGATGAAGGGTTTCCTATTGTTGAAAATATTTTTGCCTGTATAACCGGTGGTATTATTGTCATTTGGTACCTAAATTCTAAACCTTTCTTTTATTGTCTTTACCTGTATTTTAAAATTTAGCCTTCTATATTTTTAAAACCCTTGAATAGATTATTTGACTAAATTATTTAAAATGTTTACATTTTTTTACATAAAAAAATAAGACCTAATACGAGGTCTTATTTTTACAGCTATATGAAAGCAAACTAACATATTCTTGTATTAAACAAGCCTCGAAAATGTTATGCTGCGTCTTCGTAAAATCTTAACCATAGTAACGATTATTATATAGGATAAAATTTTTGTCAAGCTTTGAAAAAATTTTGAGCTATAATAATTTTTGAGGAGATTAGAGGTGCGATTAGACAAATTTTTAAAGGTATCAAGATTAATAAAGCGTAGAACGGTTGCAAACACGGTATCAGAAAGTGGCAGAGTATTTGTAAACGGGAATCCGGCAAAGCCTGCAAAACAATTAAAAGAGGGCGATATATTGGAAATAGAGTACGCATCAGGAACTTTAAAAGTTAAAGTTGTAAGAATTCCTACGGGAAATGTAAGTGTACAGGAAGCTGAAACCTTATATGAAAAGGTTTTATAATTGGAGAGATACAAACAATGCATGATTTGTTATTAAGTATGAATGAGTTTTTTAAGTCAATGGGCATTTGGGGTTTGGCATTAAATTCCTGTATAGAAAGTTTCTTTTTAGTTCCGCCTCCGGATATTTTACTGATAGTGATGGATTTAGCAAAACCTGATAAAGCTTTATTTTATGCACTTGTCTGTACAATTGCATCGGCAGTGGGCGGCTGTATCGGTTATGGTATTGGCTTTTGGGGCGGTCGACCTGCGTTTAATTTTTTATTCCGTAACCACAAGGATAAATTTGATGCTGTGGAAAAATTGTATAATCAATATGGTGCAGTAGCTGTTTTTTTCTCTGCCTTTACACCAATTCCGTATAAGATTTTTACTATTGCAAGCGGAATTTTAAATATGAATTTCTGGCAATTCTTTTTGGCAAGTTTTATTGGCAGGGGTGCAAGATTCTTTTTAGTTAGTATTGTTATTTGGAGCATGGGTTAAGCAGTATTTGGAGCTTATTATTATCGCTGTTTCTGTTGTTATTATTATCTTTTTTGTTATTTTATACAAAAAAAGACATTCTCTCGTTAAGGTTTCTGAAGTAGAAATTGATGATAATAATTCTTAAAATTTTACAGAAATTAAAAATTTACTGTGCTAAATTATAACTATGGATGAAAGACAATATGTACCATTACATTTACACACGGAGTATTCGCTTTTAGACGGTGCGATAAAAGTTAAGGATTTGTGTAAATTTGCAAAAGAACACAATATGCCTGCTGTTGCAATAACAGATCACGGTGTAATGTACGGTGCTATAGATTTATATTTAAACTGTAAAGAAGCTGGAATAAAACCGATAATCGGTTGTGAGTTTTACCTTCATGAT
>CALURS010000031.1 GCA_944323215.1 Candidatus Gastranaerophilales bacterium
ATTTGCTAGTGTAAAGCGTTCAGACATCGACATGTTATTGATTGTATCTCCGGAAAATTCAAGAGCTTTGTAGGTCGCTCCATCAGCTCCTATCATTCCGATTAAGTGTAACATCAAATCCTTTGAGCTGATTCCTTTTTTGAATGCTCCGTTAACAATTATTTTGTAGGTTGCAGGAACTTTTAACCAAGTCTTTCCTAGTGCCATTGCTACTGCTATATCAGTTGAGCCCATACCTGTTGCAAATGCTCCTAATGCTCCTGATGTGCACGTATGTGAATCGGCTCCTACTAATACTTCGCCAGGATTTACATAAGTTTCTATTAATCTTTGATGACATACTCCTGAACCTACTTCGGATAGAACTGCACCGTATTCTTTTGCGAATTCTCTTAGTACAATATGTGTATTTGATAATTCTTTTCTTGGACTGGGCGATGCATGGTCAATAAATAGTATTGTTCTTGCAGGATCATTTAGTTTATTCTTACCAAGTTTTTTAAATTCAGCAACCGTGAGTGGTCCTGTTCCATCTTGTACAGCGGATACATCAACTTTCGAGATTATTAATTCCCCTGCCTTTACTTCTTTCCCTGCGTGTTCTGATAAAATTTTTTCTACTAGTGTTTGACCCATTTTTTCCCCCGTTTGTTCTTTTATTTCTTATTTTATTATAATAAAAAAGCGGTTTGTGTAAACCGCTTTTTGTTTTTCTTTTTTCTTATATAAGCTTATTGCTTAAGAAAAGATTCATAGTTTCTTGCAAGCAAGTGTGTTCTTATTTGGTTTATCAAATCCAAAGCTACACCTACCATAATGATAAGAGATGTTGCTCCTATACCTTGAAGTGTTGTTATACCAGTAAAATAACTGCTTATTGATGGAACCAATGCTATTATACCTAAACCTAATGCTCCAATAAAGGTCGTTTTAGTTAGGATTCTATCAAGTGCTTCAGCAGTTGGCTTTCCTGGTTTTATCCCAGGTATTGATGAACCATATTTCTTTAGGTTGTTTGCTATTTCCTTGGGTTGCATATTGGGCATTATTGATGCATAGAAAAAGGTTAATGCAACAATTAGTAAGAAGTATAACGCATAATATACAATCCCGCTTGGTGAAAATATTTTATTTAAGAAAATCACCGTATTTTCAATCCAGCCCGCAGGTAAGTTAGCTTGTCCTATTAAACTTAAAATTGTTGATGGAAACAATAATATCGCTACTGCAAAAATTATTGGCATTACACCACCAGGGTTTAATTTGAATGGTATAAATGTGTTTACTCCACCATAGACCTTATTGCCTACTTGACGTTTTGGATTGACTATTATTACTTTTCTTACTGCTTCTTGCATAATGACAATAAATATCATTGTCGCAAAGAATATTGCCAGCAACACGCAAAGTCCTATTTGTAACATTGAATCATTTGATACAATTTGTGCTGTTCTTTGTGTGTAAAGAGGTATACCTGAAATAATACCGATAAATATTATTAGTGAACCACCGTTCCCTATTCCTTTTTCGGTTATCAATTCAGATATCCACATTACTAATGCACTTCCTGCTGTTAATGATACTATTGAAGAAATATAAAACATCGCATGGCTCACGGTTGTTGTGATTGTTCCTTCTAAATGAGAAAGATATGCCATAAATACAACAGATTGAAACACTGCTAATAATACCGCAAATACTCGTGTATATTGCGATAACTTTCTTCTACCGGCTTCGCCTTCTTCTTTTTGTAATTTTTCCAGTGACGGAATTATTACAGCCAGAAGCTGCATAATAATCGATGATGTTATGTATGGTCCGATACCTAGGGCAAATATTGATACTTTACCTAAGGCCCCGCCTGAAAATAAATCCAGAAATCCGATTATATTATTTTGGCTTGCTATATTTGCAAATACTTCATTATTTATACCAAATATCGGTAAATGAACTCCGAAACGAAATGCTACCAACATTACTAAAGTAAAAATTATCTTTTCCTTTAATCCGGAAGCGTTCCACATTGACATTAAATCTGCTGTTGTCGGAAGTTTTATATTTTGTGCCATTATACTAACTCAACCTTTCCGCCTGCTTTTTCAATTTTTTCTTTTGCTTGTGGCGTTACATAATTCGCTTTTACTGTTATTGCTTTTGTTAATTCGCCATTACCTAATATTCTTAAGCCTTGTGTAGACGGATGTATTCTTCTTGCTTCTTTTAATGAATCTAATGTTACTTCTTCAATTCCGTATTGTTCTAAGCGACCTACGTTTACAGCGGCATAATTGATTTTGTTAATTAATTCAAAACCTTTTAATTTTGGTAAACGTCTGTATGCTGGCATTTGACCACCTTCAAATCCTCTTTTTGAGGCTCTGCCTGATCTTTGACCTTCACCGTTATTTCCTCTGCAAGATGTCTTGCCCATTCCTGATGAACGGCCTCTGCCTACTCTTTTACTTTTAGCAGTAGAGCCTTTTGCTGGCGCTAAGTCTACTAATTCTATTCTTTTATCTGACATATTGTTTTCCTCTTTCTATTAACCTATTATTTCTACAAGATGCGATACTTTGTTTAACATACCTTTTATAATAGGAGTTTCATACTGTTCAACTACACTGTTAGTTTTCTTTAATCCTAATGCTGCTACTACTTTCCTTTGTTCCGGTGAGCATCCGATTAGACTTCGTTTTAATTGTATTTTTATTTTTTTTGCTTCTGTTTTTGTCATTATTTTGTTCCTTATTATTTCATATTTTCGTTTCTTTTTATATCAGCCATTAGTTTAATAATTCTGACATTGTTAATCCACGTCTCTTTGCAACTTCATTAAATGGTGTTAAGGATTTTAATGCCTCAATTGTTGCATTTGCTGCATTTAACGGGGATTTTGAACCTAGTGATTTTGAAAGTATATTTTCTATCCCTGCTAGTTCTAATACTGAACGTACTGCTCCACCCGCAATAATACCTGTACCTTGTGATGCAGGTCTTAACATTACTGCTCCTGCTCCTGAACGGCCTGTTATCGGATGCGGTATTGTGGTCTTGAAGATAGGTACGTTAATTAAGTTCTTACGTCCGTCAGCTACTGCTTTTTGAATTGCTATTATTACTTCTGATGCTTTAGCACAGCCGACACCAACTTGTCCTTTTTGGTTCCCTACTATTACTATTGCTCTGAAGCTTAATTTCTTACCACCTTTTACTACTTTGGTTACTCTTCTGATTTGTACTACTTGTTCTTTCCATTCTGATTGCGGTTGTTCTTCTTTTGCTTCAATTCTCTTTTTGCGTGAACGTTGTTTCTTTGCTGGAAGAACTTCTACGTTTTCTTCAGTTGCTGTTTGGTCAGCTTCCGCAGCTGCTTCTGTTTCTGTTGCTTCTACAGCACTGATTTCTTCAATTTTTTCTTCTTCTGTCATGTCATACCTTTCTTTAATTATTTTTCTATCGTTATTTTTGTTTATTTGAATACATCAAAATATAAGCATTTTTTGCTTTATGAAAATTATTCAAATTTGGGTTCTTTTCTGACTAGTCTATTTTATTACAAAGACTTTTTATTTGCAAGTCTTTCGCTAATTTAATTTTGATAGACCTTTAAAAATCCCTTCGAGTTGTCTTAGGTATCCTTTTTCAGGCATAATATCTATGTTTGTGTATTTTTGTGTTTCTACTATTTCCACTAATTTTTTCTTCAATAAGTATAGTAGTATTATGCATGGACTCTCTGCTCTCTCTAATATTGTTATTGAATTTGTTAGTATTTGCAGTGCTGTCTGATTACTTCCTGTTGCTGCACTTAAATCTGCTAGTAAGTAATTACTCAGGTAAAGGATAAAAAATAATGAGTTATCTTTTGCTTTTGCGTAGACACTGTTATATATATGCTCAGCTTTTCCGTATGCTTTCATTGATTTGTAGGCGTATCCTATTAATAGATCTCCAAGTAAAACATACGAGGTTTTTCCTTGTGTTTGCGCTGCTCTTTTAAATTCGTATATATCGCTTGCAAATTTTTCACTGTCACCATTGTTTGTTATTATTGCATTTATTAGTTTTGTATAGATTTCAGTACTTCCATCTTCAATTGTTTCGGGTATTATCGATACGCTTTTCCCTTGTATAGCTTCATTTATTGTGTTAAGTGCTTTTGATGCTTTTGGTGCAATACCTATACTGTTTTCTATTTTTTCTATGCAGATATTTAAGTCCTCTGTTCCGGTTAAAATTTTTGATATCAGATAATAAATTAAGCTATCTTGAATATGGGATAAAAACTGCGTATCTGTAAAGCTTGTCGGTTTTAACTGTATTATTTTCTCCGGAGTTAGGATTGATAGTATATCTTCACTTGTTGTTATGCATTTGCTATATAAACCTGTGTAGAAATATATTTCTAGGCTTACTAATGATAAAGAGAAGACTTTTTTGTTTATATTTTCATTCTTATCTGCTAGGGCACAGTTATCAATTCTTTCTAAAATATTTTGTAGTAGTGTTGTTGAATTTGTATAGTTTGATGTTAGCAGTCCTCCTTGAAGCATCATGTTAGATAAGGTTATTATTTTTTCGCTGTCATTAGTTTCTAATGCTTTTTGTAACAAACTTTCTGCTATTGGGTATATCCTTTCCGGTGCATATCGATACAATAGTTGGGTTAGGTTATTATAAAAATCTGATTGATATTCGCTTATTTCTTCTGCCGAAACTGTTTTTTCTAATAATTTTAATAGTTTTAGTAATCGTATACACATTTTTAAGTAGGTGTCATAGTCGCCCAGTTGCAGTGTTATTATTGAAAGTTCATATAGCTTTGAAAACTCCAGCTCATAATTCTCTTGGTAGTTCAAACATTCTATTACTGTTGTATTTACTGAGTTACTTGTATATACTTTGCTTAAAAGATTATTAGATAAATATTTTAAAACTTCAGGTTTTAATGTTATTTTAAAACTCTTTTTTATTGTTTCATAATTTTGGATATAAAGTTTATTCCCATATAATTGTATGTATCCGCTTTTTTCTAAGGCTTCTATATTAGCAGAATTATTTAAGCCTAATTTATCCAATACGTCTGTATAAATTACAGGTCCTAATATATATGAATATGCTAGAATTAATGATTTTGCCGTGTCTTTTGAAATTCTTTTTAGTCTTGTATTTATTAAATGTTCTAAACCAAATGGTATTATTACAGTCTTTGAATCTGTCACAACAGTTTTATCATTAAATGAGATTATTATTCCGCAGTCTTTTAGATAATTTATTGCATTAACGCAGTATTGGTAAGAAGAACCGGCATTATCTAGAATCTTTTTATAATAAAAAGTATTTTTAAAATCGTCACTTGAAATTAGTTGAGATATTGCATTAGGAGTATTTAGCTGTCCTATAAATATTTCTGTATAAAAGTTTGAATTAAGGAGCTCAGGCATTACTTTTTGCAAGGCATAACTTTTATTGTTTGTTATTACAAAGGATAGTTTTGTCTTGTCAAGTTTGCTAAATATTTCTTCTAGTACTCTTAATGATGCCATGTCAATGTATTCAAAATTTTCAATATATATCGTTGATTGCGGCAAGCTTGTTAATAGTAATATAAATACTTCAATATAAGCTAATCTCGCATTTTCAGCTGTTTCGTAATTCGGAGGGGATAGTTTCAAAAAGGATTCCAACAATTTATCACTGTTTGTTCCCAGAGTTATTTTATTTATATTATTTTCATAGATTTCTTTCAGTAAGCTGTTGAAGAATCCCCAAGGTGTTATTGCTGTTTGTTCGGTACATATAACTGTGTAACAAGGAGTATTTTTTATTATAGTATTACTTATTACTGAGGTTGGAAGCATTCTGTCAGAATCACCTCTAAGGGATATGATTCTGTTACCTGCACTAAAGTTTATTTTTTGTAAATATTCTAAAGCTTCATCTGCTCCGTATTGTTCAAACTTACATTTTACTTTGATTCCTTCAATATTTTTCTTATAGAGTTCTTGTTCATAATCAATTTCTTTTTTGGTTACTATTTTGACCGGAGAGGCAGATATGTCTGTCACCTCATCTTGTGGAGTCTTTTCCGGTACAATATAGTCTGCACTTTTTAATATGTAGTATGATAAAATTTCTCCCTTACGCTCTGTAGAATATAGTGATTCCATAGAGTACTCTTTTTTTAGAAGCTTGTATATATATTGGTCAGCGGTTAAAATTAATCCCTTGCTTTCATTACTTTGTTCGGTGTATAAATCAAGTAACTTTACCTTCTCACTATCTTCATTTATATCAAAAAAATGTTCTAATTCTTTTTTTTCTATTGTTATTCTTGCTTCTAGCGTGAACATTAATTCTTTTTTTAGTGTCCGATTGAGATTGCATATTATGTTTAATAGTTTAATCCCTGATTTCATAGCTTTTTGAGCCGATATGTATTCAGAGCTTTCGTTTATGTAGTTTAGTATGAAAATATTCTCTTTGTACATAATAAAATATGCTTTTTCTTCTTTTGCGAATTTTGTCAGCATATTCTTTAACTTGAATAGGAATTTGGTTATAAGGTTTTTATTACCGAGAGTCTTTCCAAATTTCCCGATATTGCTGAAGTTAATTGTAATTGAGGCATAGTGCTCGTTTTCCGTTAATCTTTTTACTGCGCTGGTAACCGTTGACTCACCACATTTGGAGCAGATATTTTTGCTCGTTTTATTCAAAGTCCCGCATTTTGTGCATTTGCTTAGGCTTATATACCCGCAATTACTACAAGTGCTTGTTTCTGATGTGCAACCACATCGGGGACATTCTAACAGTAATACTTTTTTACAATGCGGGCAGATAGTTGATTTATCATCTATCTCTTTTTTACATTTTGGACAAATCATTCTTAAATTATATCACAATTATCTTCTTATGAGAAATCATACTTGTTATATCTTGTGAAAAGTTGTACCATAACGATATGAGTATTTTTGAATCGATTAACAAAGCTGTTTCTTTGGCAAAGGTTGGAAAAACTAAACTTGCTGAAAAAATATATCTGGATCTGCTTTCAAAATATCCTGATGACATTCGTGTTTTACCATTTCTTGGTTGGTTATATGTCTCTGAAAAAAGGTATCGGGATGCTATTATTGCTTTTGAAAAAGTGAATAAAATATCTGAAAATATTAATGTAATTACAGGGCTTGGGTTAGCTTATTACGGCGCAAATTTGTTTAAAGAAGCGTATCATTATTTGAAAATTGCAGCTGACTCAAATCCTTCGTTTGATATTTTGTATAAATTAATTACTTCTGCTTGTGAAAAAACAAATCAAGTTGAGACTGTTTTTTCTTATGCAGAAAAAATGAATAAGCTTTATCCTGATGTTCCTAAAACTTGGGATTGCTACATTCTTGCAGCACTATGTGCAGGCAAGTTTGAGCTTGCAGAGAATTACTGTAACGATTTGCTTATTAAACATACAAATGAACCTACTCTTTATTTGTCTGCCGGATTAATACAAGAAGTCGTTTATTCTAATTACCAATTGGCACTAGAGTGCTACCTTAAGGCTGTTGAGCTTTCGCCTTCGATAGCTTCTTATTATAATGTAGGTTTAATGTATTCTCGTTTAAAGATGTATGATAAGGCGGAATTCTTTTTGAACAAGGCTATTATTTGTGATCCGGAATCTCCGGTTTTAAATACGGCTATATTTTTATTGTTTGCAAAGCAAAGAAAATTTAATCAAGCCTATAACTTTTTTGAAAAGTCTGCTTATGCTTCCGGTTTTAATATTATACTTAGGAATCCATGGAATGGTGAAAAGCGTATTAATGATACCTTATACATTTATTGTGACCAAGGCTTCGGCGATATCATAATGTATGCAAGATATCTGTATTTGCTTAAAGATAAATTTAAACAAATTATTGTTGCCGTTCCCCATTCTTTATTAGCTTTGTTTAATCAAAATTTTACAAATAGTATATACAAAATAGTTACAATAGATGATGTTGTAGATTATGATTGCTCCTCACTAATTTCTCTTTTACCATATAAGTTGGGACTTGATTATTATAATATCCCTCTGGCAGAAGGTTATTTGCATTGTAATAATAAATTGGCAGATTTTATAGATGTAAAGTTTAGTAGCAGATTAAAAGTCGGTATTGTATGGGAGTCTGGCGGCTTTGGGTTGCGTGGTCCTCTTGATCGTTCTATAAATATCAAGCTGTTGGATAAGTTGCTTCAAAATAAAGAGATAGATTTTTATTCATTACAAGTTAATCCTGCTATGAATGCTTGCAAAGCCTATTCTAATTTAGTTGACTTGGGCTCACATTTCAGGAATTTTTCAATGACCGCTGCAGCCATAAACTGTATGGATATAGTTATTTCGGTTGATACATCTGTAGCACACTTGGCTGGAGCATTAGGTAAAAAAACATTTATTATGCTTCCCTATTCTTCGGATTGGAGATGGTTTGATTGTGATAAAAGCACTCCTTGGTATAACTCTGTTGAGTTATTTGTACAAAAAACTCCAAATGATTGGGTTGGCGTTATCGATGCAATTAATTCGCGTTTGCAAGCAAAACTATAAAAGTTATTATCCTTTGGATTGTGTTGGCTTATTATTTATCGCTTTTCCTTTATCAGGTGTGTTACTTTCATTAAGATTTTCTTTTTGCTCGGATGGAGTATCTTCTATTTCTTCAGCTTCATACTGTTGAAATTCTGTCTGTGTCAGCGGGTGAATTGATTCATCTTGTTCGCCAAGACGTTTATTAATTATTTTTTCAAATTCAACAAATGTATCGTGACCTACTAATTGCTCCATCATTGAGCGCTTTTCGTAAAAATCTCCTCTTGCTTTTATTTGTTGATCTATTGCATCACGGTAGAAGGAATCTGTTACTAAGAGTACATCTTTTGTAGAATTTTGTGCTGCTCTGTAGTTATTGTACCTTTGTTGTACCATTCTGCTTGTTAAGTCATATATTTTACGGGTCGTTAGGTAATCGTAATATACATTAACGACTTTTTGTTGTAAATCATCAACTTTTCTTACAAGTATAATCATGTCAGCATCGCCAACTTTTGTGTACTTATAGTTAAGCGCCTTGGTGTCTTGCGACATTATACCAAGAGTATTTCCACCAATTAATGATGCGCAGGAGAGTAAAGCATTTCCGGTTCCTGCGCCTACCAGTGTGGACATGCCGGCTATTGTTTGTAAAACGTTCTTTATGGCTGTATTTGTTGGTTTATCCTTATCAGGATTTGATAGCTTGTATAGCGCATATTTTACTGTGTCACTTCTTGTTGCTGCTCCTTGCCATAATATTGATAGGTCTGTCATCATTGTATCATAATCACCTTCAATTGATTTGGCTAGCTCTCGTGACATTCTTTTTATGCTTAAATCTGCATAAGTCATTCCTACTGTATTTATATTCTCTTCATCTTCTGTTTTTCTTGCTGTTGTTGTTTTTATTTTTATTTCAAAGTCGCTTTTTACTTCTGGGGTATCAGTTGTTCCTACTCTGTATTTTGCTTCATGTAAGCTGCTTAAATCTTGATATTCCGTGCATTGTGCGGAAATTCCAAGAATTATTATTAGGCATGATAGTAATATTCGCTTAGTCATAATTATTCATTCCCTTTAAATAGAGCAGCATTAAAATCATATTGGTATAATTCTAATTTATCTACTGCGGTTTTTCCTGCAAGTCTTTGTAATTCTGTATGGTATTTCTTTGCTGCCTGCTCCAATTTGTACTCTTCTATATACATATTGTCATATAGTGAGGAGGAGAGGGAGATATCTAAAATATCATTGTTTTCTATCGCTTTAGAGTAGTTTTTGCTGTATAATATCATTTTTGAACGGGTTATTTTTAGCTGGTTTAGTGTGTTTTTGTAGTTGTAGTACGAAGATATTATTTTGTCTTGCAAGTCTTCTACTAAACTTGCAAGTTGTATTAATTCGGTATCCGTTAGTGGTACTTCTTGCGGTACATTCTTCTTATTTATTAGAGATTGTGCTATTCTTCCTGCTGAAAAGGCAGCTGTCTGAACTGTTGGATTTTGACCCATTACGCTTGGGACAAAAGAAGCTCCTGATATTACGGCTGAAAGCGTTTTTGCCATAAAGGAAGAGTGTATTCGCTTTTGGCTGTCAGGACTTGCTAATTTCTTTAAGGCAAATTCTATTACGGGATTATTCGCTACAGTTCCTTGCCATAATAGCTCTAAATCGGCTAAATCTTTTTTCTTTTGTGTATCTATTAATTGTTGTAGGGTTTCGTCATCTTTTATTAATAGTGAGCCAGAAATTTTCTTTGGTTGTTTGTCTATATGTACTTTTTCCTTTTCTGGTGTGTGCAATATAACTTCTCCACCTATACTTGTATTGGCGGTACTCAATAATATTAGAGCTATAAGTACTAATGTTTTTATATGCATATTAGTTTTATATCATACATATATCCTAAAATCTAATTTATTTATCTTTATTATTATTAATTTTTGTAAAATATTCTTATGCTTAATTAAAGTTTGTCTGTAAAGTTGTCGTATATCTTTTTGTGCAGTTTGATGAGGTTGAATGGATAATATAAAAAATTTTTTAGAAAAGCTAAAACCCGGATTTAAATTAACGGATAAATGTACTTTTTTGAAAAAATATGATAATGATAATAATTCGATTTTTGATGCTGAAGAAGTTAATCAAATAAAGAAAGATTTAACTGCGGCGGCTAATTCTGATGGCAATCCGGAACAGTTATCAGATAATGAAATTTTATCCTTTTTAAAAAAGCTTTTTAATGAAAAGACGGTTACTGACTATGATAAATTGCTAGCTGGCGTAAAGGCTTGGATGGACTCATTAATCCCTTATAAAGAGAAAATCTTGCAGAAAGTTAAACAGTTTGATACCTATAAAAATTTATCGGATGCTAAAAAACAATATATTGATGTGCTGGTTAGTATTCAGGAAAACCCTGATATTAATGATGTTCAAGATATTACTATAGTACTCTCAAAGGATGAAAATAAAGGTGGTTATAGTGATGAAGATGTATTATCTAATATAGATGTTTTAAATGAATTTGCAAAGCTAGAGGATTTTGAATTTTCTTCTCAAAATATTTTTAATATACTACAGATTAAACAACTTCCCAAAGACCGTATTGATAGGGTTAATAAATCTTTTCAATATATATCATCTGAAGATACTGTCAAGTTATCCATGTTAGATGACAAAGTGTTTTCTCGTATTGAGGAGTCCATTGCAAACACCCCCAGAATGTTAGAGCTGGATGATGCGATAGATTTTTTTGAGTCGTTACGCGATGATGAGTATGAAAAAGCTAAGCCATTGTTATATATTCAAAATAGGAATAAGCAATTAAAATTAGATCAAGTGTCAGAAATATTACGCTCTGATAATGCGAAGTATTCAAAAGCTCTTATCATTGCAGAAAATAATAACCTTAACGGTAATCAAATTTTAACTCTAATTAGTTTTGATGATGAAAAATATTCTCAAGCTCTTGATTTGCTTGAATTATCTAAAAAACGTACAGAAGAGATAAATGGCTTTGATATTATTGAACTTGCTCAGTCAGATAGTAAAAATTTTGAAAAAGTAAAAAAGTTGGTTTTAACAAGGGTTAATATAACTCCTAACATTGAGATATACTTGACAGGACGAGAAATTACAGCTCTTTCAGAACTTGATGATGACAACTTAAGTTATGCTCTTGAGCTTTTTAATATTGAAGGTCGAACTACGGATGAACTACTTTCAGGTGAGGCAATAGCAAGGTTGGTTGAGTTAGATAAAAATATTCTTAACCAGTTTATCAAAGACAATCCTAATTTTATAGTCAGAAATTTTAGCTCAAGGAGTGATAATATTACTCTAGAGCCGGAGAGAGGTAGTAATAAGCAGTTTATATTTAATAAAAATTTTGGTTTAGTAGAAACCTCCTTAAAATCTGAGATTAAGTATGATGATAATGGGGAGGAGATAAGTTTTATAAAAAAAATTAATAATATTGCAAATAGAATAACCCAAGAGTCATATTATGAAAAACCAAAGGACTATTCTGCACCTGTTCTTGTTAAAGATATTATTAAAAAGTTTGATAAAGACAGAAATGTTATATCAGTAACTAATATTGATAAAAGTGTAGTAAGTGGTGCCTTCAATATTACTATTACTGATTCAAACGGTAATACAGTACCTGTTCAATACGCTTATAAAAATGATGAAGGCGATATTATTGTATATAAAAATATTATTTCTCCTGATGGTTCTAAAATTGAATACAATTATAAAGGCAAGCAGGATGATTCCTATGTAAGTTCATATGTTATCAGAGATAAAAATGAAAATGTGTTATTTGAAAGAAATCAATTTTATGAAGTTTTATCAAAGGACCCGTATAACTCAATTTCGTCTGTAAACGGTTTTGAATATGAAGTTGTATTTGACGGTAAGAAAATTTTTGTTACGAATATGTCAAATAATAATCAAGAAATGATTGATCTTTCAAAGGTCATAGAGAAAGACGGAGAAGAAATAATTTTAGAGTTATTAAAAAAAATGCCGCCTCAACAGTTATTAATGATGAAAAAAACTCCAATATTGAAAATGGAATATGAGGACAATAATCCTTTACTTCAAGAAAATGCTAATTGGCAAAGTGTTTCTCGTCATCTTACAATTGGAGAGCATGCATATATTGATGAAGATATGGAAGTACTGTATATGCCTTTTATGCATGAATATGGACATTATTTAGATACTAATATTAAAAGTAATGAATTAAATAATATTTCGGATAATCAGGAAACAAACGAAATCTTTAAGCAGGAATTAGAATCATTTTTTAAGGATACTTCTGTGACACAACAAAATATGATATCTTATTTTACAGACTATGTTAGTGCAGATGATGAGAGGGTTGCTGAAACAAACACTATAATTAATAATGGAGTTTTTGACGATGCCTATGCTCAAAGGCAATACTATTTTCAAAAGTACTTCCCAAAAACTATTGCTAAAATTGCACAATTAATAGCAGAAATGGAGAATGCTTCAATTAAACCTAAAGATTAATTAAAATATCCACCCTTTGGAGGTTATTTCTGAACATAAAAAATATTAGAATGCTTCAAGAAGGGGGATAGAGTGGAAATAGAAGTTTTATCTGATGTTAATTTGAGTAAGGTTATAAATTGCATTAGACCTAAAAAATATAATAATCAGTCATACCGTTTTTGTGTAAGTGGTGATGCTTTAAGATTTGCAAATAAGTATAAAGAATCTATTCCGCAATATCTTCAGGCAATTATGAAGGATAGAAATAACTTGGACGCTTATGTAGGAATTGCACAATCTTATAAAGCACTTTCTGTTTATGATAAAGCCCTAAGTTATTTTACTAAAGCTAATGAAATTGAACAAAAGTTTGAGTTCAATTTAGAACTTGGCATGTGTTATTTTGCATTGGAAAACTATGAAAAGGCACTTTTGAGTTTTATGTCTGCAATAAAGCTGTCGCCTGAAAATCTTGATGCTCAAACTTGGCTAGCGTTAACCCATGAGGAGTTGGAAGAATACAGCATGGCTTTTCTCATTTACGACAAAATGATTGAGGAACACCCCGAGTATTTAAACGCTTATATCAATAAAGGAACACTAGAAATGAGTATTGACCAATATCAAGAGGCTACTAATACGTTTTCTCAAGTTATTAAGATTAACCCTGATTTCTATAAGGCATATTTTGGTATTGCACTATGCTTTGATAAATTAGGCAAATTGCGTGATGCAAAACGCTATTATACAAAGTTCTTAAACCTTAAACCGCAAGCAGAGGTTGCTGATTTTGTAAAGGCAAGACTTAACAAAATATCAGTATTAAAAAGACCCAGATTTTCTGTATCTCATCTGAGCCTTGTTAATTAGTCATCTCCTCTTTATTTGTCCGGTTCAGTCCTCGTGTTTTGTTCTCTCTATCCGACGTGTTATTGTATCTTGTATTTATATAAAGTTTATATATAGTTAAGAATTTCATTTGTTAATAAAACTGTTACAAAAGTTAATATCGTGCTTAATTAATGCTCTGCTTGGTTTATAATATTTGCTATACAGACAAATTATTTAGGAGGCGAGGATATGAGGAGCAATTTTGGTGAAGTTATAACAGCAATGGTTACCCCTATGGATTCTAAAGGTAATGTTGATTATGATTCATTAGAAAAATTAGCTTCGTATTTGGCACAAAACGGTAGTGATTCAGTATTGGTATGTGGTACAACAGGAGAGTCTCCTACCCTTTCTTGTACAGAAAAGATAGAAATTCTATCGAGTGTAAAAAGAGCTGTAAATGGTGAAGCAAAGGTTATAATGGGGGTTGGTTCTAATTCTACTGAGTGTACTTTAAAGTTCATAAAAGTAGTAGAAAAAGAAGAACCTGATGGGGTGTTAGTGGTTGTACCGTATTATAATAAACCATCTCAAGCAGGCATGATTTCTCATTTTTCTGCTATAGCTGAAAAAACTGAATTACCGATTATAATGTATAATATTCCTTCTCGTACGGGTGTAAATATGTTGCCAGCAACAGTAGCTGAACTTGCGAAAAAATTTTCTAATATAGTAGCATTGAAACAAAGTTGTCCGGACATGGATATGATAAGTGAATTAAAGTTAAGTTGTCCGAACGATTTCGTAGTATACAGTGGAGATGATAGTTTAACATTACCAATGATGTCTCTAGGTGTTGACGGTGTTATATCTGTTGCATCTCATCTCTTTGGTAAAGAAATAAAATCCATGATTAGAAATTTTAAAACAGGCGAGATTTTCGCAGCCAGAAATATGCATTTAGTATTGTATCCGATATTTAAAAAATTATTTTTTGCACCAAATCCTGTACCTGTTAAAGAATTATTGGCGTATAAGAACTTTGTTCAGTCGCCGGCTGTAAGATTGCCATTGGTTATGTTAACAGAAAAAGAAAGAACTGAGTTGTTAAGAGTTTATAATTCAATAGCTCTGTAGTGGATAGTAAGTTGTACTATTCAAGAAAAAATGTTTTTGATAAAATTCCATTGAGGAGTATAAAATATGAAAAATAAAGTTAAATTGTTTTGGTTTATTGTGTTGGTTGTCATAGCCGCAATATACTTTATTGCAACAAAACCAACAAAGTTAGGCTTAGATTTGGTCGGGGGGTCAAGATTAGTTTTAGAGGCTCAAACCACT
>CALURS010000032.1 GCA_944323215.1 Candidatus Gastranaerophilales bacterium
AATTTACAGATAAAAGCATGCTTATTGACCCTGCTATTTATTTTGCCGAATTTATAAAACAAGATTTAACAGATAAAAACTTAAATAATTTATCTGAAAATATAGGAAAAGAAGAATTTTATGTAAGTGCAAATCCTGAACAGTTCAAGGTTTCAGGAGAATTGTTCTATAAAATAAAAGATAATCCTATTTTAATATAAATTAAACTACAAAAAAGTTAATAAAGTTTTGCATGCCAAAATTAATTAATGTATCATATAAAATATGGGAACAGCAATAAATGAAGCAGTCGAAATATGGGATAGTGTAAAAGAGGAACTGAAAAAAACAGTTCCTGAAACCTCCTACCCTTGGATAATGCCACTTGAACCTGTTGGATTTGAAAATGATATTATGACTTTACTTACAGGTGCATCTTTTGCTGTTCAAGTTATTAAAAAGCACCATTATCAACAAATTATGGACGCTTTTAAAGCTGTTACCGGTAGAGAAATTAAGTTTGAAATAATAGTTGATTCAAAAAAATCAGAAGAATTAAAAAAACAAACAGAAAAAATTAATAAAAAATATTTTGATAAAGAAACCAGAGAGCGTGCAATGGATAATCTTGCGATTATGCAATCAGCGGCTAATCTGAATTTAAAATACAAGTTTGAAAATTTTGTTGTAGGAGAAAACAACAAAATGGCACACGCAGTAGCTTTTGCAGTGGCACAAGAGCCTTGTAAAAAATATAACCCTTTATTTATCTACGGAGGTTCAGGGCTAGGAAAAACTCACCTTATGCAAGCGATAGGACATTATGCCATTTTCCATCATCCTAAAATGAAAATAAGATATATTAAAACTGAAGAATACGTTAATGAGCTTATTAACAACCTTAGAATGGGCGGAAATTCTAATGAAAGAATGAATAAATTTAGGCAAAAATACAGAAATGTTGATATATTGCTAATTGACGATATCCAGTTTGTAGAATCTAAAACTCACACAATGGAAGAAATTTTTCATACTTTTGATACTCTGTATAACAAAGGTAAACAAATTGTTATTACTTCAGACAGATTACCAAAAGATATTCCAACCCTGACAGACAGATTAAGGACAAGGTTTGAAATGGGTATTGTGGTTGATCTTCAACCGCCTGATTTTGAAACAAGAATTGCTATCCTTAAAAATCTTGCTGATAATGAAAGAATTGAAATGCCTTATGATGTTTGTGAATATATTGCAAAAAATTTCTGCGATAATGTTAGAGAATTAGAAGGCGTATTTAACAAAGTATCAGCTTATTCAAGCATTAGCGGTGAACCGCTTACTCTGGATTTTGCAAAAAATATCCTTAAATGTGAAGAAAATAAAAAGAAAATTACTATTGATGAAATAGCAAAAGTTTGTGCTGAATACTACAATGTAACTTTAAAAGATTTAAAAAGTACACAGCGTTCTCAAACTATTTCTCAAGCAAGACAAGTGGCTGTTTATCTTACAAGAGAAACTACAGGTATGAGTTACGTTAATATCGGCGAATTTTTTGAGAAAAAACACCCTACTATGCTTTTCTCTTATGAAAAAATTAAATCTGAGCTTGTTACTAACAGAGTTTTAAGAGAAGATTTGAGAGAAATTAAGCAGGCTCTTAAGCTTGAAATGTAAAAGTTTTTTCTATTATTTTTACTATTTAATAATTACTATCTAAATAGTAATTTGTTTTAGTCTATAAATTTATTTTTTATAAAAGAGTTTTTTACATGATTTATTTACATTTATTATATTAATAATAAATATATATATAATTTATTAAAATAATAATCGTAGTAATAAGCTGTAAAGATTTGTAGAAAAAAGGTTGAAATTAAATAATATTAATAAAAATTAATGTCAAAAGATTGTAGAATTTTGTATAAAAAGATTGTAGAAAGATGTCAAAAAGTTGTCAAAATTTTATGATAAATAAAAATAGTAAAAAAGTTATGTACATAAAAAACAAGTTATAGACAATTATCTACATTTTTTCTACAATATATTTAGTTATGTCAAATAAGATTTTAGTAATAGATGACGATAAAGCAATAAATGAGCTTATAAAAATAAATTTAGAGCTTGCAGGGTACCAAGTAATCCAATGTTTTAACGGAATAGATGGATTTCAGGCAGCCAAACAAGAGGAACCTTCTTGTATAGTGCTTGATGTAATGATGCCTGAAGTAGATGGGTTTACAGTTGCTCAGAGAATCCGTCAATGCCCTGAAATATCCGATACTCCTATAATTATGCTTACAGCATTATCTCAGCTTAATGATAAAGTAAAAGGTTTTGATACAGGTGTTGACGATTATCTTTGTAAGCCTTTTGAGATAGAAGAATTGATGGTAAGAATCAGGGCATTACTAAAACGCTCTGATAAAATCCCAAAATCAGCCGGTACAAGAGAATTGTTAACATTTAAAGAAATTACTCTTTTACCTGAAAATTACAGTGTAAAAATAGCTGATAAAATACAGAAACTTACTCCTATAGAGTTTGATATATTTAATATTTTGTTCCAAAACCACGGTACTATAGTTTCCGGTTCTAAATTATTGAAAGATATTTGGGGATATGAGCCTGATGATAATGTTGAAACAATAAGAGTTCATATAAGACACTTAAGAAGTAAAATAGATAAGATTTCAGATGGAAAAAAATATATAGAAACTGTTTACGGTGGTGGATATAAATTAAATATATAGTATTAAATATAATTTTGTAATATAATTTTTACAAAGACAAAAAGGGTGAAGGAGTTTTTAAAATGAAATTTGCAGTAGATAAAGAAGTTATATTAAACGGTTTACGAATAGTTGAAAGAGCAACTGTAGCAAAAGGTTTACAGCCTGTTCTTGCTAATATTTTAATAGAATCGGTTTCTAATGATACTTTAAAATTGTCTGCTACAAGTTTTGATTTAACAGTAGTTACAAATATAAATTGCCAAGTTGAAAAAGAAGGAAAAATAACACTTCCTGCAAAAAGACTTTCAGATATTATATCAAGACTTGGTAATGCACCTGTTAATTTTGAAATAAATGATAATAATATAGCAATAATAACAAGCGGTAAATCAAAATTTGATATAATAGGTATTTCAGCATCAGAATTTCCGCCAATAGAAGATGAAATAACTGATGGTGAAAGTATAGAAATAGAAATGAAGCCGTTTATAACCTGTGCAAAGATGACAAATTTTGCTGCCGCAGGTTATGAAACGAACAATCTTTTATCAGGTGTTATTTGTTCAATAAATGATAAAATATTAGAAATGGCATCAACAGACGGTAACAGACTTGCAAGAGCAAAAGAATTCGTTAAAAATGAAGAAAATAAAGATTTTTCAATGATTGTACCTTCAAAAGTTTTATCAGAATTTATAAGAATGACATCTTATGTTGAAGATGAAAATGTTGTTATATCAAAAGAAAAATCAAAAATAATTTTCCAAACAGGTTCAACAAAACTAATTTCAAGATTGATGGAAGGTCAATATCCAAAATATAATCAATTAATACCGACAAGTTTTGCTAAACAAGCTTTGGTTAATAGAGAAAAATTAATTTCAGCTTTGGAAATAGTTTCTACAATGATAAATGAAAAAACAAGTATAGTTAAATTTGAATTTAGCGATGGTGTATTAAAATTAAACGCCGATACACCTGATGCAGGTGCAAGTGAAGATAAAATAGAAATATCTTATAGCGGAGAAGATATGCTTATAGCATTTAATTACAGATACTTACTGGATTTCCTAAAAATAGCAGAAGTAGAAGAAGTTTTAATACAAATGAATACAAATCTTTCAGCCGCAGTAATAAGACCAAAAAGTGAAGAAGATTACCTATATTTGATAATGCCTGTACAAATTAGAGTTTAGAATATGGTTAGAAAAAAGAAAAGGAGAGAAAAATGGGATTAACTGGAAAAGCCTTTAAATTTGGAGATAATATATCAACTGACCATATAGCTCCTGGTCGATTGTTTCACTTACGTTCTGACCTAAATGAATTTGCAAAGCACGTTTTGGAAGATGCAGATGAGAATTTTGCAAAAAATATGTCCAAAGGTGATTTTGTAGTAGCAGGCTCAAATTTCGGACTGGGCTCATCAAGAGAGCACGCTCCGCAAATTATTAAAATAGCAGGTGTTGGTGCTGTTCTAGCAAAAAGTTTTGCTCGTATTTTTTATAGAAATGCTATTAATATAGGGCTTTTAGCTATTGAGTGTGATACTGACGGTATTGATGCTGGTGATGAACTTGATTTGGATATTAAATCAGGTGTTATCAATAACTTAACTAAAGGTACTATTATTCAAATTCAACCTTTACCCGATGTTATGGTTAAATTATTAAATGATGGCGGTCTAATAGAACATATTAAAAAACACGGGGATTTTGATTTATAATTTAGTGCTATTTTTACAATTATTGTTTTTCAACCTTTTTGTAATACAATATTAATAGGATATTTGTATAAAGAGGAGTATTTTAAGCGATGATAAGATTGAGCTGCCGCAATACAGATGCAATGATTATCGGAGAGAGTGACGGATTAAATCTTCAAGAAGAGTTTGATAATTACAAAGAACGAATAGCAAATATAATAGTAGAATTAAACCAACGTAAAGATAAACCCGGACAATGGCTTCAGTGGATGAATTTGGGCTATAATGAAGAAACTGTTTGGTATGTAAAAGAATTTGCATCTATAGTAGAAGGTAGGTTTGATAATATTCTTGTACTTGGTATAGGTGGTTCAGCTTTAGGGGGACTTGCGCTTTCTCATGCTCTATTGAAACCTTATTGGAATATTCTTACTCCTGAGCAAAGAAATAATTTCCCAAGAATATTCTTTATGGATAATATTGATCCGGATTATATGAACGGATTGCTTGATAGCTTAGATTTAAAGAAAACACTTGTTAATGTGATAACAAAATCAGGTTCTACAGCTGAGACAATGTCACAATATATGATTATTAAAGATAGACTAGAGCGCGAACTAGGTGATGAATACAGAAAAAATATAGTAGCGACTACTGATAAAAAAATAGGTGTTTTAAGACAGTTAGCGGATCAAGAAGGTTATAAAACTTTTGTAATCCCTGATGATGTTGGCGGAAGATTTTCTGTATTCTCTGCTGTCGGGCTTTTACCATTAGCTCTTGTTGGTGTTGATATTGAAGAAATTGTTAACGGTATCAAAGATATGGATTTAGCGCTTAAAAATACCGATATTCATCAAAATATTGCTGCACAAGCAGCTTTGGTTCAGTATTTGCTTGATACTAAAAAAGGGAAAAATATATCTGTTATGATGCCATATTCAAGCAGATTAAAATATATTTCAGATTGGTATGTTCAACTTTGGGCCGAATCACTCGGCAAAGAAGTTAACAACAATAATGAAGTTGTACATGTTGGTCCTACACCTGTTAAAGCTCTTGGTGCAACCGATCAACACTCTCAAATTCAACTTTATAACGAAGGACCTAATAACAAGGTTATTACATTTATCAGAGTTGATAATTTTGATACTGAGCTTGAAATTCCTAAGATATTTGAATATACTGGAATAGGTTATTTAGGCGGAAAAACTATTAATAATTTAATTAATGCGGAAGCTGATTCAACAAGAGTTGCGCTTGCTGATTATAAACGCCCGACGATGACTATATCGCTTCCTGAAGTTAATGGTTATCATGTAGGACAGTTAATGTACATGTTAGAAGTTCAAACAGCAATATCAGGTGAATTATATAATATTAACGCCTTTAATCAACCGGGGGTTGAACAAGCCAAAAATTACACTTATGCTTTAATGGGGCGTTCCGGATTTGAAGAATCTGCTCAAACGTTAAATGAAAAACTTGTTCGTGTTTAATATGAAAAAATATTTTAAACTGTTAATTTTATTATTAATATCAGTAATAATGTTTGCACCTGTTATGTCAGAAGAAACATATACTTTACAAGCAGGGGTATCTATAGATAAGGTTCCAAAAGCAATATTTGGAAGCTGGCGTGTTAATGCAAAAATAGTAGAAGCAAGTGATTACAAATTATTTAAACCCAAAAGTACAGATTTATGGAACTTATCTCGTGTTGGTAACGTCTTAAATTTAAGCAACCCGTTTACGGGTGCTAGCGCTGATGTTTCAATAAACGCAGCTCAGGGAAATGTCGTTTCTTTTACCAGAATAGTTGATTTTGATAATAAAAAACTGACAGATTCTGTAACAATAAGATTAAATAATAATACCTTTTCAGGTATAAACGACTTAAAACTTGAGGAATTTTCATTAGTAGACGGACATAAAATGAAATCTAATACTGCAAGATATGAAATAAGCGGTGAGAAAATATCCGGCGATAATGTTTTAAGATAAATGAGGAAATTATTATGTCAAAAAAGATGTTGGATTATGATGTAGTAATATTAGGTGGAGGTCCTGCGGGATTAAGTGCTGCAGTGTATGCATCAAGATGTGCATTAAAGACTGCAATAGTTGATATAACAATGTTTGGCGGTCAACCGTCAAATTATGCTGATATAGAAAATTATATTGGATTTCCTATGATTAGCGGATTTGAATTATCAGAAAAATTTGAAGAACATTCTGACAAATTTGGAGCTGATAAGTATCCAATGCAGGAAATTTTAAAAGTTGATTTGGTTCAAAATCCAAAAATTATTGAAACTTCTGAATATATATTTAGTGCAAAATCCGTAATATTAGCAATGGGAGCATCACCTAAAAAACTTGGAATAAAAGGTGAAGCAGAATTTTTTGGCAGAGGTGTAAGTTACTGTGCAGTATGTGACGGGGCATTTTATAAAGATAAAGAAGTTGTTATAATAGGTGGAGGTAATACCGCTGTAGAAGAAGGTATTTATCTGACTAAATTTGCCAAAAAAGTCTATATAGTACACAGAAGAGACAAATTTAGAGCGGATAAAATCCTTGTTAACAGGGCTGAAACTAACTCTAAGATAGAATTTATATTTGATACGGTTCCGATAGAAATAAAAGGCGAGGAAAAGGTTACAAGCATAATTTTGAAAAACGTTAAAAGTGATAAAATAACAGAGCTTACAATAGATGGAGTTTTTCCTTTTATAGGAGTTGTACCTAATACTGATGTAATAAATGGTCAAATTAGACAAGATGAAAACGGATTTATATTAACAGATACTATGATGCAAACTTCTGAGGTGGGAGTTTATGCTGTAGGTGACATAAGAAACACGCCGTTAAGGCAGGTTATAACTGCAGTTTCTGATGGTGCTGTTAGTGCTGTTTATGCTTCTAAGTTTATTGAAGAATTAGATTATTCTAATAAGATTTTAGATAAATGATATTTGAATAACATTGAAATGTATAAATTTAATTAAAATAAGAAAAACAATTTAAATGCACTTTATATGTTATAATATAACATTAAAATATCATTAATTTATATTCCTCTTGAATTTGTTTATATTACCCTAAAAAACTCTAAGATGAAAAAGAGGTTAATATGGAATTAAAAAAAGAAAATTGGTAAAAGAATACAAGAGTTACATAAAAAAACAAATTGAAGCAATTAGAGTTAATTAAAGTGGTAATAAGTTAGAATTATTATTCGTTGCTTTCGGAGGAAACGACTTCGAGTTTGTAATCGCATTTTCTGTTTGAGCAAACAATTTTTTCGCCGGTTTTTCCGACTTTTTTGACAAGCAACTCACCGCACTTAGGGCATTTATCGCCTGTTGGGGCATCCCAGAGTGCAAAATCGCATTCAGGATACTTGTTACAACCGTAAAATACTTTACCGTATTTTGATTTTTTTTCGATTATTTCGCCTTGTCCGCATTTAGGACATTTTACGCCGGTTGAGACAATATATTTCTTTCTGTTTTTACACTCAACACACTCAAGGTATTTTCCGTAAGGTCCTGTTTTTAGAACCATATCTCCATTGCATTTTTCGCATTTCTCATCAACTTTAACTTCTGCATCAGGTTGTTTAACTTCACCTTCTGCATTTAGAGGTAAGATTGTTTTGCACTCTGGATACCCAGAGCAACCCAAGAATTGCGAACCGAATCTGCTGGTTTTAACAAGCATTTTCTTTCCGCAATTAGGACATACAACATCACTTTCAATGTTGATTTTTTGAGCTGTCTTCATAACAGCATTTACTTCATTCATGAATGGGGTGTAAAAATCACTTAAAACTTGGTTCCAAACGAGTTTTTGTTCGGCTATTTTATCAAGTTTTTCCTCCATGCCTGCTGTGAACTTATAATCCATAATATCGGCAAACTGTGAACACAACTGTTTTGAAACAGTTCTGCCAAGTACGGTTGGTTTAAGAGCCTTTTCTACTTTCTCAACATACTTTCTTGTCTGAATAACAGTAATGATAGTCGCATAAGTAGACGGACGACCAATTCCGTATTCTTCCAAAGCCTTAACCAAAGAAGCTTCATTATATCTTGGCGGCGGTTGTGTAAAGTGTTGTTTAGGAATAATTTCTTTACAGCTAAGTTCATCATCTTTGTTTAAATCAGGGATTTTAACTTCTTTTTCTTCGTCATCTGATTCATTATAGAGTTTTAAAAAACCATCGAACGTAACCTTACTTGTCCCGGTTTTAAAAGTATAATCACCTGCTTTAATCTCAACTGTTCTATTAGCAATATTAGCAGGAGTCATTTGAGATGACATGAATTTGTTCCAGATTAACTTATATAACCTGTACTGTTCGCTTGTAAGATATTGTTTAATACTATCAGGTGTTCTTTCAGGATAAGAAGGTCTGATAGCTTCGTGGGCATCCTGTACATTTTGTTTACCTTTTTGGTATACATTAGGTTTTTCAGGATAATACTTTTCGCCGTAATTTTTTAAAATAAAATCTTTTGCGGCATCTCTTGCATCATCGGATATTCTTGTAGAATCTGTTCTCATATAAGTTATAAGACCGACAGCACCTTCACCAAGTTCAATACCTTCATACAATTTTTGTGCTACTTGCATTGTTTTAGAAACACCAAAGCCCAATTTTGAACTTGCCTCACGTTGCAGAGTTGATGTTATAAACGGAGCAGTAGGCTTGCGTTGGGATTGTTTGTCAGTTACCTTATCAACAATATATTTCATATCAGGTGATAAGAGTTCTGATTTAATTTTTTCAGCTTCCTCACCTGTTTTAATTTCGATTTTTTTACCTTTACATTTAGTTAGTTCAGCCTCAAATATTTTGCCTTCCTTTTCAAGATTAGCATGTACTGACCAATATTCTTGAGGCACAAAATTTTCGATTTCTTCTTCCCGTTCACAAATCATTCTTAAGGCAACAGATTGAACTCTGCCTGCTGATAAATGATAATTACCAAGCTGTTTCCATAAAACAGGTGATAACTTATACCCAACAAGTTTGTCAAGAATTTGTCTTGTCTGTTGAGCCTTAACTTTATCCATATCAATTTGGCGATAGTTTTCTATAGCGTGTTTAACTGCTTTAGGAGTTATTTCGTTGAACTCTATTCTAAATACTTTATTATCATCAACTTTTAGAACTTGACGAACGTGCCAGGCAATTGCTTCTCCTTCACGGTCAGGGTCTGATGCAAGATAGATTTTATCAAATTTTGGAGCAAGCTCATTTAGCTTGGTAACGACTTTTTTCTTTTCAGGAATTATCACATAAGTAGGTTCAAAACCTTTATTAACATCAAAACCCAAAACGTTGTCAGGCAAGTTTCTGATATGTCCGTAACTTGCTTCAATTTGGAAATTGTTCCCAAGAATTTTTTTAATAGTCTTGGATTTTGCAGGTGACTCTACTATCACCAATGCTCGTTCTTGTTTTTTCTCTTTTACCTGACTCATCCTTTTTTATACCTGTTATCTGAAGTCTGCTCAATTAAGGTATTTAACTCCATTTCGGTTAGTAACACCAAAAGCCTCTCCGTTTCTAATTTTGTTTCGGCCTGTATTTCATCAAACGTTTTAGGCTCTATATTTATTGTATATAGAATTTTTTTCTCGTCAATGCTCAAATTATCCTGCTCAAATATTGAAGTCTGTTTTATAGGCAAAATTTCCCAATCAAGAGCATTTAAAATATCGTTTCCTGAAGTAACAATTGTTGCACCATCCTTGATTAATTTAAAAATGCCTTCAGTATTTGGATTCAAAATCGAACCGGGAATACACATTAACTCTCTGCCTTGTTCTAAAGCAAGATGTGCTGTTATTAACGCTCCGCTTTTTATTGCAGCCTCTACTACCACAACTCCCTTAGAAATTCCTGAAACAATTCTGTTTCGTTGCGGAAATCGGAATTTTAACGGTTCAAATGTTGGGTAGTATTCAGTAAAAATTACTCCGCCATTATTTATTATTCGCTCATAAAGTTTTTCATTTGAGCTTGGATAAACATAGTTAAAACCGCTTGCAATAACACCAATTGTTTTTATACCATTATCAAGTGCTGCCAAATGTGCAGTAGAATCTATACCTGTTGCAAGGCCTGATACTATACAAATATCTGTTCCAGCAAGCTCTTTAATAATCTTTTTTACAGATTCCTTACCGTTTATAGTGCAACGTCTTGAGCCGACCACGCCAACTGTTCGCTCAAGATTACATTTTGATAAATCTCCTTTATAATACAAAACAGCAGGTGGATCAGAAATTTCCCTTAATCTGTATGGATAGTTTTCATCTTCAAAGGTTAAAAATTTTATATCTTTAGAGATTACTCTTTCAAAAATCTCATCTAAATTAAGGTATTCACGTAGTCTTAAGAAATTTTCAGCTTTTTTTATACTTAAGCCTTCTATTGAGCCTAATTCGTCTTTGGTAGAATTATACGCTTTTTCAATATCTCCAAAATAATCATAAAGTTGAAGAATAAATCTTGAATCTATTTGCTCAATAGAGGAAAAACCAATCCAATATTTTAATTTCATAGTTTAGCTTTTATTCTTTCGATTAATTTAGAAATGCTATCTTTTTCTTCCTGAGGAATATCAAACCCTATATAATCATTAAAATATTCCAAGGCATCTTCATAGTCATTTCTTGTAAGAAACATTATACCGACTTTTTTATACGCTTGATGGAATTTGTCATTAACGGCAATTGCTTTCAAATAATTTGAAATAGCTTTATCTATTTCATTATTTCCTTCATAAGCTTGAGCAAGATAATAGTATAAAAATTCGTTATTTTCTTTGTATTCAATAACATTTTCAAAATTAGCTATAGCACTTTCATAGTCTCCGAGTTCAAAATAAACTCTGCCAATATCATAATAAGCATCATAGTTTTCAGGTTGAGCAGCAAGAACCTTTTCTAACTCATCAATAGCCATATCCCATCTTTGGTCTTCAATATAAACTCTTGCAAGCAGATGAGCAAGTAGCATGTTTTCAGTATTTTCGTAGCTTCCACGCTCTAATGTTCCTATAGCATGTGCTAAGTCGCCTTTTTTATAATATAAATCAGAAAGACTAATATATGGTTGAATAAGTTGCGGGTCAAGCTCTATAGATTTTATAAAGAACTTTTCAGCTTTATCTATATCCCCCAAATTATAATATGCAACAGCCATATTATTATAAACATCTGCATTATCAGGCTCTGTTTCTAAAACAGAACTGAATGCGTCTATACATTCTTTATATTTTTTTTCATGGAATAATTTTACAGCTAAATCTATTTTTTCAGACATTTTATCTCTCCGATATATTTATTATTGGCTATCATCTAAAGAATTAACGTTCCTAATAACAGTTCTTACATTTCCTACAGCTTCAAAATTCTTAGGATCCATAGTCATTTTAATACTGTCAGCGTGAATATCACGTTCGCCTTGAGTTATAACTGAACGACCAACCATAACCATTTCATTAGGTTTTCCGGTTTTAGAATCGGGATAGAAAACAACTTTTGGACCTCTTGCTATATAATCTTGATAATGAATAACAACATTTCCACTGCCTAAAAATGTATTTTTACGTCTGTCATAATGCTGGTAATCAGCGTTAAGAGTCATTGTACCACCCTTATCGGATAATGAAACTGATTTAGTATGACCTATTGCCGTTAATTCTTCTGTTGCTGCCGAATATATAAAATGGTCTGCATATGATGTATTTTGCTTTTCTTTTAATACTGCTCTGCCTACTAAATCAATTTTTTGCAAATCTCCATTCTTGTTTGTTACAAGAATAGCTTTATCAGAGAAGGTTTCTATATCTCTGTATTTTATAGTAACAGAACCTGTTGCAACCATTATATTGTTGGTCGTATCATACTCTTGCTCATCTGCGTTAATAACAGCAATAGGGATTTTTCCGTCTGTTACTATTGTTTGGCTATCGCCTTGAGCCTTTATTGTTTTATTTATCAAAGACAGTTTAAGAATGTTTGCCTTTACCTCACGTTTCTTATTAGTTTTAACTTCATAGGCATAGGGCTTATCATAAAACGTAACAATATCAGGTTTTTTGTTTGGTAAAACCGTAACATCTGCTTGCTCTCCAACAACTTTTACATCGTCAACCTGAACATTAACATTACCTTCAAATTTAATTTTGTTATCTTTTTCGGAATAAGTTTGAGTTTTGGAATCAATAACCAAATCAGCAGCTATAACTCCTAATCCCGTTATTAATAATGCTAATATAAGAATTAACTTTTTCATTACTTCTCCTTATTTCTTTTTATCATAAATCTTTGTTACAGATTTACCTTTTATCTTAAATTTATCAAAATCAGGTGAAATAATAGCGTGTTCAGCAACAGCATTAAGTTCACCGTTACGTTCAATTATGACATGCCCGTTTGCAAGAATGTCTTTGTCATTCCCCTGCCAAATGAGCTCATCACTCTTTAATGATGTTCCGTCTTGAATAACAATAAAAACTTTTTCTTTTAAAATAATCGTTTTATCAACTTCATCGTAAGTTCCGTGAACAGCGGAAAAACTCATTGATACTTGGTTATCTTTATAAAAATTTCCTATTAAATTATCAAGTTCGGCTTTTTTATCGGCATTGTTGTAGTTACCTGTTTCACCGTAGATTTCAAAATATTTTTTATTATCTTTAGTTTCAGTAATAATAAGTCCGCGAGTTTTAACTTCTTGTCTATCAGATGCATTGTTTAGATTACTTCTGTTAAAATTGCTTGTTAAAATTCCTGCTGTAATAAAAGCCCACAAAAGAATACCGGCGCACAGTACAAATCCGATTATATACCCCTGTTTCTTTTTATCGAGTTTTAAAAATTTATCAAAATATTTTTTAAAATCCATATCTGATATTATTACACAAATATTTCCTTTTGTAATCAATATTCAGATATTTAAAATATTTGTATTAACCTTCCATATATGTTACTGTTAAATTATGGTAATAGAGAGTCTTGTAAAATATTCAGAATACATAAATCTTGTAGAAGAAAAGTATCTTAAAAAATTTTTTAATATACAAAAACCATATATTCATTGCAAGGAAGGATGTGCTGCTTGCTGTCAAGTTGGCGAGTATCCGGTTTCAGAACTTGAATTGATGTATATGATTGCAGGTTATAAAAACCTCTCAAAAGAAGAACAAGAACGGGTGGCGATAAAAACAGATAAGATAAAGAAGGCTAAAGAAGATTTTAAAGGTGAAAAGTACTTATATGAATGCCCTTTTCTAATAAATAATAGATGTTCAATATATAATTATCGTGCAATAATTTGTCGTACCCACGGATTATTGTTTTTTACAACAGATAATGATGGTAAAACTCATAATAAAATGCCGGCATGTGTAAATGATGGTTTAAATTACAGTGAAGTATATGATCCCCAAACAAATACAATTTCACCTGAAAAATGGGAAGCAAGCGGAATATCTGTTGAACCTAAAGCATATAATATCAGTCGTGAAGTTATAATTAGTCAAGCATCCAAAGCTGGATATGAACTGGATTTTGGTGAATCAAAAGCACTTATAGATTGGTTTTAGCTTAATAATGACTGAATAGCTTGATTAATATTATCGCTATTAAAAATATAACTACCTGCAACTAAGGAATTAGCACCAAGAGAAGTACAAATTTTAGATGTTACGTTATTAATTCCTCCATCAACTTGTATTATCAGATTTTCAGGTGAATTCTCCTTAATAACAGGAATTTTTGATGCACAATCGTGTATAAAGCTTTGTCCGCCAAACCCTGGGTCTACTGTCATTACTAATACCAAATCAACACTGCCTACGTATGGGAAAATTTTTTCCGGTGGAGTATTAGGTTTGATAGAAATACCTGCTTTAATACCAAAATTTTGTATCAAAGAGATTAGCTCAGAAGGATTATTTACTGCTTCATAGTGAAAAGTTATTAAATCACTACCGGCTTCAGCAAATGGCTTTATAAATTTTTGCGGATTATCAATCATTAAATGAACATCCAAAAATAAATCAGTAACTTTTCTGAGAGATTTTACAACCGGAGCACCAATTGTAATATTAGGTACAAAATGTCCATCCATAACATCAATATGCAACCATTTTGCACCAGCATCCTTAACAAGGTTTATATCTCGTTCCAGATTAGCAAAATCAGCAGAAAGAATTGATGGTGAAATAATTATATTCATTTATTTTTCTGCCTCCATTTTTTTGCCCTGAGATAATTTTTTTACTTTAGATTCAATTATCTTGTTAATAAGTCCTTGTGGCAATTTAGAAACAATTCTGGCAGCAAAAGCATCTTTCCCAACGGTATAAGTGAGTTTTGGTGATTTCGCAGAATCAGCCTTACTAACAACTTTTACAACGTTTTCAACAGGTGCACCAAACTTTCCATTTTTATCAGCATTCTTTATCATATAAGACATTTCGGCTTCATAACCCGAACAATTAGTAATAAGTTTAGTATTTTGTTCAATAGATTTGTTCCATAAAGGAGTTGCTATAACTCCGGGTTTGATAGATATAACCTTAATATTACGCTTACTTTCCAATAACATAGAGTTAAATAATATATCCAAAGCTCTTTTTGATGCACAATAAGGTGAAATAAATGGGAAAATCCCACAA
>CALURS010000033.1 GCA_944323215.1 Candidatus Gastranaerophilales bacterium
TAAGAGGATTTTTAAAGACTTTTAACGGTGTAAAAATCCATTTCCAATTAATTTTATTTACTATACTCATAAATAAAACAAGCAAATAAAAGAATATTCCCCACCATGCAAGCGGAATTCCTGCAAATTGAGAATAGATAGTTTTTGCCACTCCATCACAATCTATATAATCGTTAATCGAACAAAAACTATACAAGGCTGTCTTATCAAAATTTGCCCTGTAATATATCAAAGCAAGTTCTACACTTAGCCCTAAACCGATTAATGCAATAGCTCGTATTAGCCACAATCTCTTTGAATCATTCATAATTAATACACCTAACTATCTCTTAATACAAAAATTATATACTAAAATATCACTATTGCAATGTAATAAATAGTTAGCCATTTAGTATAGGAATTGAAAATTTGAATGTACTTCCCTGATTCAAAACAGAATCTACACTTATTTCCCCTCCGTGTGCTTCTATTATAGATTTACAAAGAGAAAGACCTACACCACAACCAATTTTACGTTTTTTTACATCATCACTTACTTGTGCAAAGAAGTTAAATATTACCTCTTTTTCACCCTCACCTATTCCTTCTCCTCTATCTGTTACTTCAAAAACAAAATCTTTATCTTTATACGTGATTATCTGTATTGGCTCTGTTTCTTTGTTAAATTTCACAGCATTACTTATAAGATTATAAATAACCTGTTTAAATCTGGTTTCATCTGCATAAATATTTATGTCACTTAATGTATAGTTAAACTCAACACCGTGAAATCCGCTTATTATATTACTTATTACCTCCCGTGTATTAAATCTTGTTTTTGATAACTCTAATGGCTTGTACTGAGAGCGGGTCACATCTAACAAGTCCTGAATTAGTGCTAACAAGTGTTTTGATGAATGCGAAATGTTATTTAAACATCTATAATCTTCTACAGTTGTTGCCCTCATCTTCAATATATCTGAAAATCCAATAATCGAATTTAATGGAGTCTTAAATTCGTGTGATAATTTTAAAAGAACAGTACGAAGTATATCTTGCTTTTCCTCTTCTTCAAGATACTTGTTTACATACTTTATCATTTCTTTTTTGTTGCGGGTAATTAACTCAATAAGCTCTCGCTTACTCATAGCTTCCAAATTTTTATTCATAATTGTATGTTACACAATAAAAATAAAAACGTTATTACCTGCTAGGGTAATTATGCTAATGTAAATGCTCGCCTTACATTTGCACAGCACATTGTCCATAAATTCCGTTTTTCATTAGAAATCATACTTTTTAATTCAGCTTGTTCGTCTAAATCTTCAGTTTTTTTGTATGCCCGTTTTAACTCACTTATCTCTCGTCTGGAAGCATGGATTTCATCTTTCCAAAATGCAATTTCTTCTTTTATTGGCTTGTTATGTGCTTTTACTGCTTCTATATATAGTCGTAAAGGACTTACATCAGATTCCTTCAACAATGAAAGCAGTTTTGTTTTCTCTGACTCACTTCCGTTTAGCATTATTTCGCCAATATTTATAGACGAAAAATCATACCCTGCTTGATTTTCTGTTTTATGGCTATTATTGTTTTTTTCTATTGTCTTTAAGTCTGTGTTTATACTTGGTGCCATTATTTTCTCTCTTTATATAATACTTATATATATAAAGTGTATCAGTTTTAAAAAATTGACTTTTTACCATCAGAATATCTGCTTTTTGTTAATTTTTGTAACAGATATGTTATAAATTTTGTAGATGTGGAATATATATAGTATCAATCTCTTTTCTTTATTTTCTCCTCCACTCCTTTATCACGACGAGAGTTATTGCCGTTCTTTACAAGACGGCTTTTTTATTGAGCTCTGGTTCGTGATAAAATGAATGGCAAGATGAAAACGTTATTCTACTTATTTGCCTTTATTCTGTTTATCGCTACTTTTTGTTTTACCGAATACAAAAATTCATTTTATGATGTTTTAGAAATTATTTCACCATCTGAATTTGTAATTGATTTTAATCATAACAAATCTTTTGAGCCTAACGAAAAAATTAGTCTTGTTGATATAAAAATTCTACCCGACCCGAAAGATAATCTGTCTGAAGAAGAATTATTTATATTTAATGAACTGGCTAAGAATTTTTCTAAAGACTTTTTATTTAACAAAAAGGTTCAATACAAAAACAAATCTGTAATTGTAAAGAGTAAAAATTATTTAGAAGCATTTAACAATGCCGGTTTTAACTTTGAAGCTTCTCCAAATGAGTATAGAAATTTAATTAAATACATAAGAGAAAATAATTTTTATATTCTTAATTTATACAATTACAAAATACATAAATTTGAATGTAAATATGCACTAAAATCAGAAAATTATAGGCTTTATGAAGAAAAACAATTACCGTTAAAAGCTATTAAATGCAGATTATGCTTTAAATCTAAAGAGATATATAAACATCAGGAAACAAACATTATACGTACAATTTCAAACGGAGATATAAAGGTATTTTACACGGATTTAACAACAAAATTAAAACCTGATAGGAATTGTAAGACTGATATATGTCAAACTATTGTATCTCAAATTGATAAAAGTAAGTCAAATATAGATATGGCAATATACGGTTATGAAAGAATACCTCTAATAGATACAGCCATAAAATCAGCACTTGCAAGAGGGGTAAAAGTCAGAATGGTTTTTGATCTCGATAGGTCCGGAAATTCTATTTACAAAGATACAAAGTGGTTAGCAACTTTAGTTAAAAATGCTAAAGATGATAATTTTGCGGAATTACAGATTAAGACAAAATACAACAATAATCTAATTATGCATAATAAATTTTTTATTTTTGATAACAAAACAGTAATCACCGGTTCAGCCAATCTAAGTCCTACTGATATGTCAGGTTTTAACACTAATGCAGCTGTTTTGATTGATTCACCGGAAATTGCGAGAATATATTCTGATGAATTTGAACAAATGTATAATAATAAATTTCACAACTTAAAGTCAAAGAAAACAGAAAATTCTAGTATAAACTTAAACGGCAACAATATTTCAGTATACTTTTCACCACAAGACAGAATTACAGAAAATTATATTTTACCAATCATTAGAAGTGCAAAAAAATATATTTATATTCCCGCGTTTTTAATAACAGATAAAAAACTCTCAGAAGAACTTGTTTTTGCCAAACAAAAGGGAGTTGATGTAAAAATAATTCTTGATTCAGTAAACTCACATTCCAAATACTCTCAGATAGAATATTTAAGAGAAAACGGAATTCCAGTAAAAGCGGAGAACTACGCAGGGAAAATTCATTCTAAATTAATAATAATAGATGATAATACAACTATCTTAGGCTCGATGAATTTTTCAAAAAGCGGTCAAAATTACAATGATGAAAATGTTTTGATAATTCAATCAGAAGAAATAACAAAAAATCTGCGAAAAATGTTTAATCATTTATGGAGCAAAATAGATAACCGCTGGCTAACTAAAATACCAAGAAGCGAAGGTCAAGATTCAATTGGTTCCTGTACAGATGGAATTGACAATAACTATGATGGGAAAATAGACTTAGAGGATGACGGGTGCAGAACTAATTAATAAAATATCCTCCCATACCATCAGGGCTAATATGACCTTGCTGAGTAAAATATCCACCAATACCATCAGAACGAACATGCCCGTTAGGGGTAAAATATCCGCCCATATTATCCGGTCGAATATGTCCGTTTGGGGTAAAAAAACCACCCATATTATCAGCTCGAATATGTCCGTTGGGTGTAAAAAAACCGCCCATATTATCTGATCTAACATGTCCACTAGGTGTATAATATCCACCCATTCCATCTGAACTAATATGCGCTGCATTTACGATTAATGGTACACAAATCATGACTGATAATAAAAGTATCTTTTTCATAAATATTTTGCCCTTTATTTTTTATTATTTTAATACATAATCAATTTTATTTCAATAGAATTGCATTATATAAGAATTTTAGATTTTTTATTTTTACACAAATACCTAAATTTAATTTAATGTATAATAATGATATGGATAATTTTTCTGAAAATAGCACAAGCAATTCAAATCCTTTTGGTTCAACAGGTGAAAATTTTGAATACAATTTGGAGTTTTCACCAATAAAAACCTCACTGCAAATCGGAGAACATAGACTAAACGATTATGATAACAATTTATTTAGCGAAAGTGCTTATAAAGGGATTGATGATGAAATGTTTCAGATTGAATATAAAATCAACAAACTAGAAAACAAACTAAAATCAATTCAATCAGGAATTATAAGTGCAAAAGCTATAAATGATACTGCTCAGCTTAGCGTATTAAATGCAAAAAAAACTGAATACGAACTTGAATTAAAAAATTTGTACTCAAAATACAATAATGGAAGCATCTCATCAAGGCTGTCGGGAGAACTTCTAAATATTGTTTCCAAAACCCCGAGTAAAACTTTAGGGTATATTAATAAGCTGATAGATTTTATAAATAACAATATTTTTTCTAAAATATCCACAAAATTTAATTCTACACTTCACATAAAAGAGGCATTGATAAACCTTGAAAATATAAACAAAAATGTTGATGACCTGGTATCAATGCAAACACCTTACGGAGAAGCAAGCGAAAAATATAACCAACTTCTCCAATACTTAAACAAAGCAAATACAATACAATATCAAATATCACAGATGGTTAATAAAAAGAAGTAAAAAAGGGGGTTTTATGTCTAAAAATCTTGTCATTAACAAAGAAAAATGTATTTCATGCGGTCTTTGTATAAAAGATTGCATTTCAAATGCTCTGGAATTTGATAAAACAAATACCCCACAATTTTCACTAGGTGGTGAAAACAGATGTATAGAGTGCCAACACTGTCTATCAATATGTCCAACAGGTGCATTATCAATATTAGACAAAAAACCTGAAGATTCTAAACCAATAATGGAACAAAACTCTGAAGCTGTTTTAAACACAATTATGTCAAGAAGAAGTACAAGGTTATTTAAAAATGAAAATATTTCGCCGGAAATAATGAATAAACTCAAAACAGCTCTCAACTATGTACCGACAGGATGCAATGACCATAACCTTTTATTTTCTATAACGGAAACGAAAGAAGAAACAGATAAAATAAGAGAATATGTAATCAAGAAACTAAGTTTAGCACTAAGATTTTTGCCATTTGCAGGGCCTGCTAAAAAGTTTAAGCATTACAAAAAACTATTGATAAATAAGGTTGATGTAATCTACAGAAATGCACCTCACATAATAGTTGCAGCCTCACCAGTAAATGCACCTTGCAAAAATATCGACCCCAATATTGCACTAAGCTACTTTGAACTATACGCAAACTCTCTTGGAATAGGAACTTGCTGGTGTGGTTTCGGGCAAGCCTGCTTTATGTTATTTCCTAAACTAAAAAGAATCTTTAATATTCCAAAAAATTATGAACCTGTATATGTTATGTTATTTGGACTACCTGCCATTAAATATAAAAGGACTACTCAACCTTTGCCATACAAGTACGTAAAGCCCGATACATCTTTAATATAACAGCATATCTTTTTATAAAAAAATATGCTATAATCATACGTGGAGAGTAATTTATGAGAAGAAGAAAATGTAAAATAACATTTGTTGCGCACGGTGCAACCGTTCATAGCGAAGAATTTATATATTCAGATAAAGAACAATATCCGCCGCTTTCAGAACTTGGAGAATCTGAAATAAAGAAGGTGTGCGAATATTTACAAAATAGAGGCTTAAAAAGCAATAAGATATATTCTTCTCCTGCTCTAAGATGCACACAAACCGCTGAGATGGTTTCAAAAGTTTTTAAAACAAAATTTGAGACTCTTCCTGAATTATATGAAAGAAAATGCGGAGATTGGAACGGACTATCGTTAGATTCTATTTTTATTAAATACCCTGAATTAAAAGAAAAGCCTTATGATGTGCTAAAATTTACTCCAAACGGCGGGGAAGAATTAAAAGCTTTTAATCAACGTGTCAAAGAAACTATTGAAAAAATAGTTGAAGCACAAATCGGAAATAGAATAATTATTGTGACTTATCCAAGTGTAATCCTTGCAGCTGTAGCAAATGCACTTGAGCTTACAGAAGAAAATCAAGCGAAAGTTCTTATAAAAACAGGTTCTCTTACTCAAATAAGTTATTTTTCTAACTGGGCCAGCGTTATTTACTCCGGCTACGTTCCACTATAAGGATTTTTATGCTGCTTTTTATTATTTCTGTTTTATTAATTATAATTAGCACTTATTTTTTAGTTTCCATATTAAAACCTAAAAATTTTATCACAGGTTTGATTTATTTTTTATCGCTTGCATTTGCTCAAATAATACTTATTACTGAAGTATTATCGCCGCTTTCTATTTTATACAAGTCAACATTTTTAGGTGTACAAATAATACTTACAGTTATAATTACATATTACTTTAAAAAACTAAACTACCCATTTTTTACAGAATCTCCATATAGTGAATTAAATAAAATAGTTAAAAATATCCTAAAAGATAAGTCGCTTGCAGTCCTTTCGACCTGCTTTGTATTTTTTCTTATTGTTTCATTATTTTTATGCTTTACAACAGAGCTTACAAGTGGAGATGGGGAAATTTATCATATTGCAAGAAGTATGTTTTGGGTAAATAATCATTCAGTCAATCATTTTGAAACCTTCCAAGTCAGGAATTTAGCATTTCCAATTAATTCCGAAATTTTATACGCTTGGGTAATCCTTTTTACCAAACAAATATTTGCTTTAAGCATATTTAGCTTTTTAGGTTTCATATTAAGCATAACCTCTCTATATGGTTTAATGAACAACTTTAGCATTAGACGCAGAGTATGGGTTCTATTAATTGTGTCTTCATTCTCATCAATTTTAGCCCAAGCTTCAAGTACAGAAACAGATATAATCGTTGCAGGATTAATCCTTTCATCAATGTACCTGTTTAGAGAAGGATTAAAGTACAAAAATAATATCAATATATTTATATCAAGCTTATGTTATGCAATAGCTTTAGGAGTAAAAACTACGGCATTTTTTGCAATTCCTGCCGTTGGAATTTTTATGATTTATAATTCTATCAAATTTGTTAAAAAAAGAACATATAAACCTTTTCTCTATTTTTTAGGTTTTGGAATTATAAATTTTATAATTTTTTCAGCATACAACTACATAGAAAACTTAATATGGTTTTCAAATCCTATTGGTGCATATAACACTATAGAGCTTCACAAGAATTACTATGGACTAAAAGGTGGAGTATCAAATTTTATCAAGAATTTCACCCTATTTTTTGATTTCACAGGGTTTAGTTGGGCAAAACCAGCCGGAGAATTTATTATACCCATAAGAGATGGTTTGCTTAGTGTTCTCGGACTTTCTTATATACCGGATGGTACGAATTCCGGAGATTCAAATGTTCTTAATAATGCTATTATTGACCCGCTTATGGGGACAGGGATTTTAGGGATTTTAGTTTTTATACCAGCATTAATTTTTTCATTAATTTCAATATTGTTCAAACAAAACAAAACTCGTTTTGAGTATTTCATTTATGGAATAATGTTTATTCTAACAATGTTTGTAATGTCTTATTCAATAGTTTTTATGACATATAATAACAGATTTATTGGAACGTTTATACTGCTAAGTGCTCCAATTATTGGTTGGACATATTTTAGAAAATTTGTTTTTGGGAAATGGTGTATAACGTTTATTGCGATTTTTTATTTAACATTAGTATCAACACATCTTTGGAGTAGACCTGCGGTAAAAATATTTGATGCTTTATTTGTAAAGCATCAAACAATACACCAGGTGAAAGATCGTAATTCTTGGCTGCTTTACAACAAAAATAATGATAGTCAGATTATAGAAAAAAATATAGCTGAAAAAATAAAGACATATCCTCAAGAAACAAGATTTTTAATTTTTCCACCGTATTATTTTTACTCTGCACAATTACTAAAATTAGTAAATGAAGGCTATCATATTGATATGAGAGTTATGGAAACATTTAATCCAAAAGATTTGAATAAATACGATATCTTTATATATGGAGTAAACGGTCAATCAGCGAATATTGGATATAAATTTAAGGAAAAAATCAATAATTATGAAATAATAAATAATAATATAAACTTTAAAAATCCTAACAGCTTAATTAACTGTATATATTTTGACAAGGGAAATAATGTACTAACTTCACAAAACAAGTCAAACCCAACGGGAGTACAATGCACAATGAACAATAATTATTTATACAATCTTGGTTATAAGGCAGATAATATAATTTATAGGCAAATATCTAAAAGTTCTGATGAAGGATTTCTTGAATATATATTTTTAAAGAAGTAGTCTAAAGAAAATAATCATACTATACTGTATATATGAAACCATCAATAGCATTAGTAGATTGTGATTCATTTTTCGTATCCTGTGAGCAAGTAGCGGATCCAACACTTTGGGGATTGCCTGTATGTGTTCTAAGTAACAATGATGGTTGTATTGTATCACGTTCTAAAGAAGCAAAAAAATGCGGAGTTAGAATGGGTATGCCCTACTTTATGGCGAAAAAAGAGTTTCCTGAAGTTATATATTTATCTGGAAATAAAGACTTGTATGGGGATTTATCAGAAAAAGTAATGAAGAAATTACGGAGTTACTCTCCATTAGTCGAAGTCTACTCAATAGATGAGGCCTTCATTGATATAACCGGAACAACCAGGCTATATAAAAAAAGTTATGAAGAAATAATCCGGATGATACGTTCAGAAATCAAAGAGACTACAGGAATACCAGTATCAATAGGGCTTGCCTCCTCAAAGACCTTGGCAAAACTGGGAAGTGATAAAGCCAAAAATACCAATGGTATTTATGTTGTCAAAGAAGAAGAGATAGAAAGACTTTTAAAAAACACTAAAATAGAAGAAATTTGGGGAATAGGCAGACAACTAAAGAAAACTTTGATTCAGAGAGGAATTTTAACTGGATATGATTTTGTATCGAAGCCTGACAGTATTTTACAATCAATGCTTGGAGTAATAGGACTTAACCTTAAACACGAACTGCTTGGAGAGTGTACCTCTCCGGTAAATCCAGAAATATCGGTTCCCAAATCAATTCAACATACTTCAGCGCTTAAAAATTTTAGTAAAGATAAAACAATATTAAAAACGGCAATAAATAAACATATACATAGTGCTTGTTCAAAATTAAGAAGATACGGACTTATGACTTCTAATATCGGTGTTATGCTTAGAACAAAGGACTTTCAAGTAACAAGTCTTACTAAAAGGCTAACAGACAGTACAAATTTTGAACTTGAAATTCAAAAAACAGTATTTGAACTCTTTGAGAAAATATATAAGCCGGAAACAATCTATAGGAGTACAGGGGTTTATTTATCGGACTTTGAACCAGAGCACGAAAAGCAACTTAGCCTTTTAAATCCTAACGGAGAAAGAAATAACAAACTTGCAAAATGTATTGATAATATTGAACTAAAGTTTGGTAAAAACTCTATCAGAACAGGCTTCTAATTTTCTACGAGAACACATCAAAAGTTCTATCGATATTATCATCTATCATAGAACGATACGATTCTAACATCTCATTGATAGCACTTTGTTCAGTTTCGAGTTTCTTCATTCGAACATCTATTGCTTCTTCTTTATTTTGTATTCTGGTTTTTTCAAGTTCATATTCTACTGTCGCTTTGTTTTCTGCTCCGCTATCGGATACTTGGTAAACATTTTGACAGGTAGTAGCCGCACTTTCATCGTAATCCCATTCTCCATCATTTCCTCGTTCTGCTTTTGTTATATTATACGTTCCGGTTTGAAGAATATCGTTCATATATTCAGTATCATTAATATATTCATTGTATGTCCAGCCATTAGTTGCAATTGCCTCAAATATTGCATCATAAAAATCTATGAGTTTTTCTTCTTCCGCATCAAATAACAGAGATGAACTTTCTTCAAGTTCACTTCGTTGAGCTATCAGATTATCATACGTTTCTTGCCATTCATCGTGTTCGGCTTGTGTTTTAGCATCAGTAACAGTAATGTTATTCAAATCAATTCCTGGACAAGAGGTAGTACTAATTTTACTTTGTGCTTCTTCATCTCCTAGTATATATGTCAAAAATACATTCGCCATATTTGTTAAACTTACTGCATATGCGTGGTTTGACCCATCAAACCAGTTAGATTTTTGGTCGTGTTGATGACATATTGTATTATAATTATTCGCATTTTGACCGGCATATTCTCTATGATCGTGTTTCATCCCTTGATCATATTCATACTTCTCCGTAAATAATTTATACGTATTATCTATTGCACTTTGAATATCACTATCACTAACTTCAACAATATCTCCCAATGCAGATGACACTGCACTACCAAACGAATTTAAGATATCTTTAAACTTACTATTTGCACTATCTGCATCTCCATCCCAACTAAGATATGTAACGTAATTATTTCCGCCTCCTATTGATTGGATTATATCTGTCCATGTTGTATTTGATGTTACATCACTATTTGTACCAGCTTGACCGCTTTTCTCTGTTACTGCACTGGATGGAACTTCTCCCATATTACTTAAGGCTGCATCTGCTGTCGTTATATCTATTGATGGCTCTTTCGATAAATGCTCTGCTATTTCTTTGTCTAGGTTTGTTAATTCATCATTGTTATTTTCTACTTTGCTAAAATCTTCTTCCGGAATTCCGGTTAATGCACTTAATATCTTGGCTCGGTTTGAGTCATAATCTCCACCGCAAGCTCCATTTGGACTTATCATTTTGGCGTACTTTAAATATGTATCATCAACAACAACTTTCCCGGACATATCTGTTAACATATAGGGTTCGTAATTGTTTAGGGCACTTGGATTCATCAATGTATTATATGTTAAATCGTAATAATTTGCTCCTCCATCATTAGACCATTTTAAAACCTTCTCATTTAGGGCATTTGTATATCGTGTTGATATGGCATCCGCTTCTCTGGCTAGTGACATCTTTTGTGCACTTAGCATTGATAAGTTGTAACCAATTCGGTTCTTCCGATTGGTCAACGTTAACAATCTTGCTTGTGTTGCCGCCATTCCCATTTTTTATCGTTCCTTTTGCCCTTTTCCTTCATGGTTATCGACTTTTTCTCGCTTTTCCTTAATTTTTTTTATTCTTTTACTTAAAATCTTTACAAAAATTTACAAATAAATAATCCATATTTTTAATCCGATTTCAAGTAAAAAAATATTTCTTTAAAAATAAATAAATATACATAATGCAAGAATATATGATAATAATGCGACATTATAAAAACAATCAAAATTCGTCTTTACATTCTCTTTACAATTGAAGAAAAAAAGGCAATTTTTATTTTGCCCCGCTTTTAAAAAAATATGGTTACTGTTATAATCAGCAATGTAGCCGTAAATAGTTAAGATATGTGTGTATGATTAATAAGATTAGTGTAACAGAAAGTACAAAATTCCATCCCCAAAATACTGAAAATAAGGAAAATGGAAAAGAAATAAATTTTGAAGGCAAGAAAATGACCGCTGTAGTTGGAGCAGCAGTAGCAGGAATGCAATATTTAGAAAGAAATCCAATGATGCATGTTTCTGCACTTGATATTGGGACAGCAATAGGTCCAAGAACAATTTTTGATTCAGTAACAAACTTATTTGCCGGATTTGAAACCTTATGCAGAGAAAGCGGCGGATTAATTATAAACTGTTTAATTCCTGGTTTTGTTGCAATCGGTGCAGGAAAAATTTTAAACAAGTATTTTATCAAGACCGGTGCTAATATGGCGGATTGTCTTGCTGATACAGAAACCATTAAGACCGTTAGTGAGATTTATAAAAACAACAATGGTGATAAAGCAAAAGTATATGAAGCTTTATTATCCAAAATCCAAGGTGTAGATGGGAATAAAGTATATAAATATTCAGAACTTGGTCAAACCGAATTGGCTGAATTAGGGAAGAAACTTGCAAATGCAGCCAATAGCAAAGAGTTTAGCAGCGTAATAGATGATATAATGCTAAAAACACATGTAAACGAAAGTATAAGGTTTGGCGATAAAGGGCAATATTTAAAAGATACAAGTGTATCATCATTGCTTCAAAATACCAGAAAATATCTTCAAGAATATGAAGTAGCAGGAAAACCCGGTATAGAAAACTTTGCCCAAAAAGCTCAAAAGCTTGTTAAAGGTAAGAGTGCGGCAGCGTTGCTGCTTGTTCTACCTTTGGCAGCATCAATGCAGTTTTTCAACCGCTGGATGACCGGTAAATTATCAGGAATCCATGGGGCACCAATATATGATGATTTTAAGGAAGCCAAAAAGAATCCTGAATTACACGCAAAAATCAAAGCAAAAGGTAAAGAAGGTTTATTAAAAGAAAAAATAATATCAATGGCAACAATGCTTGGAGTTGCGGCAGCATCCGTACTGTTAACAGCAACACAAAAACCAAGCTGGAAAATGTTGGGCAGAATGCTTCAATTCAAGGGTAAATACCCAACAATGGATCAAGCAAGGTGTATATCAGCAATAACATTCTCATCAAGAATCGCAGCTGCAGATGATAAAAATGAAGTTCGTGAATCCAGAGGGCGCGACATTTTTACATTCTTGAGTTTGTATTTCTTGGGTGATTATGCAGGAAAAGGCATGGCTTCTGCTATCGAATCAAAGACAGGATTTAAATTATTAAACAGAACAGAAGTTTCTCCAAAAGATGCAAATATCTTTACCAAATTCAAAAACTGGGTGTTAAATACTCATATAAAATCATCAAATGAACTTATGTTTGCTGATAAAGCATTAACTGCCAAAGCTCAAAAATATCGTTCATTATGTCAGTTAGTCAATTTATTGAGTTCATTTGCGATTCTTGGTCTTATAATCTACGAACGTGGAAAGACAAAGAAAAACCACGCAAAAACCAAAGCCGAAATTCAAAAACAATTCGAGTTAGAAAAACAAACTAAAAATAAAGAAAACATTCACAAGGAAGAAACCAAAACAGCAAAAGTATAAACAGGTCATTATGAAAGTACAAGCATTAAATCAACCAAATTACCCCATACAAAAAAACAACCAACCTTCATTTAAAGGTATGTCAGGAGCATTAAACTTTTTTGCAACCAACTTGGGTTGGGGTGCAAACTTAACGGATGTAGCGTTTATGGTTTGTCCAAGAACAGCAAAAGATACAATGTCTCGTGGTATTAATGCAGGTATTGAAACAGGCTTTAGAGAATCAATGGGCACTACAAATGATGCAGCTATAGGACTGTACGGTGTGGGTGCAGGCGCATTACTTGGCGGTGCTATTTCCAGCCAATATAAAGTTAAGGCAAATAAAATATTTACTTCTCCTGAAAGAGTCGAAGCGTTAGCTAAATTCTGGGATGAACATTTAGTTCAAAATACTACCCAAGAAGAATATTTGAAAAAAATTATAGATAATATTAACGGATATAACACATCTCATGCCGAACGCGGTTATGTTAGAATTCCTGAGGAAAATAAAAAACAAATAGTCGAAATCCTTGATAAAGTTATTAATGATAAAGATTTAGATATGAACAAATGGCGTTCAAAATGTACTGAACGCAGTGCTATAACCGCTTTAATAACCGAAGCAACAGGGGCAGAAAACCGTTTCAAAATCGGCGAGGGTTCTACTTCAAGTCTTAATATCTTAGTTGATGATATTGTTGGGATGTCAAAGGCATTCAAGAATAAAGAAGTCATAGAGGCATTTAATGCTGCACATCAGACTGGTACAAACAAATTTTTGCAAGCCATGTCAAAATTTAATAAAGGTAGAGCTCTTTTAGGATTTTTGGTAGGTGCGGTATTTGGTTTAAGTGTACAACCGCTTAATATGTGGTATTCAAAAAAACGTACAGGTTGTGACGGTTTTGTAGGCGTTGAAGGCCGTGAACGTGATCGCTCACTTATGTTCAAGATGGAAAAGCTGGCAGTGGCTGCTGCAATGTTTTCTATGGTTCTTGCATCATTAAAATGCAAGCCAAAAGATTTTCTAAATAAAATGGCATTCCAAGGTAAATCACCAACGATTAACCAATTAAAAGGTATATATGGTGTTACAGTTACCGGTCGTATTTTAGTAACAAGAGATAAAGATGAAATGAGAGAATCTGCGGTAAAAGATTCTTGTGGATTTTTAAGCTGGTTGGTACTGGGTGATTTCGTAAATAGAGGTACTGCTGCCGCATTTATGGGCAAAAAATTACTAAACTTTAATAAAGATATTGATGGAAATATCATAACAAGTTCAACATTAAAATCGCGTAATGAAGTTTTAAGAGAAGCGTTAAGCAGCTGTGGAATTTCTACAGTAAAAACAAATGTCAAAGACGGTACTCATAAGGCAATGAATATAACAGAAATGATAAAAGTACTTGAAACTTCTCCATTGACAGAAGCAATTAGAAAAACTACTAAGAAAAAGTTGCGAGTACTTAATATTGCTCAACTTGCAGGATACGCCTTTACAGGTATAGCTTTAGGTGTAGGTATTCCAACACTAAACATCTATATGACAAACAAGTCAGAGGCAAAGCGTAAAGCAAGATTAGCGGCTGAAAAAGCGAAACAAGCTGATATTCAACAAAAAACAGTGCAAATAGAAACTCCTAAAAAAGAAATCAAGTTGCAACAAGTTAATTCAGCTGCATAAAAATAAAAACAAATAAATTACTTGATTAAATTTTTTGTTTATATATAATAGAAAGCAGGTCGGCAAGAGACAACACTAGACCATTGAAAACTAAATTAAAAAGCCTTATAGCTCCCCCAGTGGAGTGAAACGGAACGGGTTGTAAAAATCGTAGAGCTTGCTCTACCAACCCTTTGAAAATTAAATATTAAATGCCGCAATAGCTCCCCCAAGTGGAGTGAAACGGAACGGGTTGTAAAAATCGTAGAGCTTGCTCTACCAACCCTTTGAAAATTAAATATTAAATGCCGCAATAGCTCCCCCA
>CALURS010000034.1 GCA_944323215.1 Candidatus Gastranaerophilales bacterium
AATTCACAGCTTTTACAGCAGGAATAACTCTTTGTGGCTCATCTGCATACACGACAGTTGAAAATACTAATATTAATAAACCTAAAATCTTTAATCGTTCCAAGTTACCCCCGATGCTATATCTACTTCCAGCTTAACTTTCAACGGCTGACCTAACTCCATTGACTCTTTTACCAAAGATATTACTTCTTCAAGCTCTACTTTTGGGACTTCAAAAATCAATTCGTCGTGAACTTGTAATATCATCTTAGACTTATAATTTCCCTCAGTCAGACGTTTATCAGCTTCTATCATAGCCAACTTTATTAAATCTGCAGCACTGCCTTGAAGTGGTTGGTTGATTGCTGCACGTTGTGCAAACTCTCGTATTTGGAAATTTGTACTCGACAGCTCTGCACCCAAATACCTACGCCTACCGTACATTGTTTCTACATAACCGTTTTTAGCAACAAATTCACGTTCATAGTCCATATAATCACGAACTTTTGGAAAATGTTCAAAATACTTATCTATAAATTCTTGTGCCTCGGCAGGTGTTACACCTATTGATTTTGCTAAACCGTATTTTGATTGACCATATACTATACCGAAATTAACGGCTTTTGCTTTTCTTCTCATTTCTTTGGTAACCGCATCAGGCTCAACTCCAAAAACTTTTGATGCCGTTTGGGTATGAACATCTATTCCTTCATTAAACGCTTGGATTAAATGTTCATCACCGGATACGTGTGCTAATAGTCTTAATTCTATTTGAGAATAGTCAGCCGATAATATCACGCTATTTTCTTTATCTTCTGCACAAAATGCACTTCTTATTTTATTTCCTTCTTCAGTTCGTGCAGGAATATTTTGCAAATTAGGATTTGATGAAGACAGCCTGCCTGTTGTTGTGAGTGCTTGGTTAAATGTTGTATGTACCCTACCATCTCGTTTATCTACCAATGTTGGTAAAACATCTGTATATGTTGATTTTAGTTTACTGAATTTTCTATGCTGCAAAATATAATCACAGATTTCATTATCTTCTGCCAATTCTTCCAATACTTCCGCAGAAGTTGTTCTGGATTTCTTTTTCTTTGATTTTATTCCCAACTTATCATATAAAATTTCCGCTACTTGCTTAGGAGAATTTATATTAAAAGGGGTTCCTGCCATCTGATATATAAAATCTTCTAATTCTGCCAATTTTTCACGCATATATTCAGACAACTCTTTAAGGCAAGAAGTATCTATTGCAACACCATTGTGCTCCATTTTAGCAAGAATTACCGTTAGCGGAACTTCTATTTCTTCTACCAGTTTTTGTTCTTTTTCTGTAAGCGTTCTTCGCCAATAATCAGCAAGCTGTTTTATCGTATAAACACAATCGCAGATATAAACTTTATCATTCAAGCCTGATTTATCACGCTCTGTCATTATATGGTTTATAAAATCTAAACTTTGAGCATCAAGGGAATGATTTCTGTTTGGGTCACTAACATAACTTGCAAGCATAACGTCATAACTTAAGCCGTTATAAATTACCCCCATATCCATTAATGTTTTAATATCAGACTTTGCATCCCAAGAAAGTTTTTTAACCTCACCTGATTCTATTAGAGGACGAATAATATCAAAATACTCCATTGAGAAATAATAAGTTTCTTGTGCAGACACTCCAAAGCCTATTAATCCTTTTTTCTCATCATAAAGTCCTTTTATCCCAATCTCTTGCTCTTTTAAAAGCGACTCTACAATATTTTTGGCTTCCGCATCACTCTCGATTATTTTATAAGTAAAATCAACGTCATTCACTGACTCTTTTAAGACTTGAGTGAACAAATTTTGCTGTACTCCGACACTATCATCTTCCTTTGATACGGGTGGTATAAGTACCTGTTGAGCATTATTATCACTTGTTTCACAAGCGGATGAAGAATTAAACGCCGATAAAATCTTATTTATGTTTTTTATAAAACTGTAAAACTGCATTCCTCTCAAAAAGTCAGAAACTTTTTCTAAGTCCGGAGTAACAACACAGGCAGAATTGATATCAAAATTAATATCTACATCTCTTATAATTGTTGCAAGCTCTTTACTAAGGATAGCAGATTCTTTCCCTGCACAAACCTTTTCTCGTATTGATTTTTCAGGAATATTCTCACAATCTGCCAACACCGACTCCAAATCCGAATATCTGGATAATAGTTTTTGTGCTGTTTTCTCTCCGATTCCTCTTATTCCGGGGATATTATCGCTCGTATCTCCCCTTAAACCTTTATAATCAGTTATTTGAGATGGATACACACCCAATTTTGCATATACTTGGTTTTTATCATACTCAATTAACTCTCCCTTACTTGGGATTAAAACCTTAACATGCCCCTCATCATCTATCAGTTGAAACGCATCCTGATCACCGGTCAGAATTAGAGTATTATTCCCCGAATCCGATGCTATCTTCGATATAGTTCCGATAACATCATCCGCTTCAAATCCTTCCTTTGTATAAATCGGGATATCAAAAGCTTTTAAGCCTTCTACAATCAAACCCAGCTGAACACGCATTGCATCAGGCATACTTTCTCTATTTGCCTTATACTGGTCATACTTTTCAACTCTGAAGGTCTGTCTGCCAACATCAAATGCTACTGCTATAAAATCAGGTTTGATTTTTAAAAGCAGGTCAAAAATCGCCTTGAAAAAACCATAAACAGCCCAACTTGGAACATTTTGAGCTGTTTTCATTCCTGTACGTTCTAAAGCAAAATACTGTCTGAATGCCAAAGAATGACCATCTATTAAGATTAAGGTTTTTCTCATGCTATTTCCGCTTCACTCTTTTTGGGCAAGTGGATTAACTCTGCTTGATTCATGTTTTCTACCATTTCTTTTGTAATGACATATTTTGTCACATCATCTTTACCTGGTATCTCATACATAATATCAAGCATTAACTCCTCAACTATTGACTTTAATGCTCTTGCACCTGTTTTACGTTTCAATGCTTTTTGAGCAATCAAAGTAATTGCATCATCTTCAAACTCTAAGTCAACGCCATCCATCTTTAGTAAACATTGATATTGCTTAATTACAGCATTCTTTGGCTCTGTTAAAATCATTTTAAGAGTTTTTTCATCCAAAGCATCCAATACCGCATAAACAGGAATACGTCCGATAAATTCAGGTATCAAACCGAACTTTAACAAATCTTCAGGTTGCAACTTCTTAAGAAGTTTTGCTTGCTGTGCTTCTTTTTCTGCTTGCGTAGCAGGTGCTTTAGTTCCAAAACCGATAGATGAACCTTCTTTTACACGGTGTTCAATAATCTTATCCAAATCAACAAACGCACCACCTACTATAAATAGAATGTTTTTTGTATCTATTTGGATAAATTCTTGATGAGGGTGTTTCCTTCCACCTTGTGGCGGAACGTTTGCTATTGTTCCCTCTATCATCTTTAACAACGCCTGTTGAACACCTTCACCGGATACGTCACGAGTTATTGATGTATTTTCTGATTTTCTCGCAATCTTATCAATCTCATCAATATATATTATTCCTCGTTCAGCCTTTTGCGCATCATAATCAGCGTTCTGATACAATCTTAAAAGGATGTTTTCAACGTCGTCACCTACATAACCTGCTTCGGTTAATGTTGTTGCATCAGCAACGGCAAACGGTACATCCAACATTTTTGCCAAAGTTTGTGCTAATAATGTTTTACCGCTACCTGTCGGACCTACCAATAATATATTTGATTTTTGGATTTCTACATCTGCATTTTCTTTATTATGCATCAAACGCTTATAATGATTATAAACAGCAACCGACAAAACCTTCTTTGCATCATCCTGACCTACGATATGTTGATCAAGATACGCTTTTATTTCTTGGGGTTTTGGTATTGACTTTGTATCAATATCTTGTTCTTCCGTTTTTTTATCTTCTTCAGAATTTTTCCCCTCGAAGAATTCTTCATCAAGGATTTCATTACAAAGTTCAACGCATTCATCACAAATATATACGTCCGGACCAGCAATCAGTTTTTTAACCTGATCCTGAGTCTTTCCGCAAAATGAACATTTTAATCTGTCATTTGACGACATATTTTTCTCCTATTACATAGAGTCTTTGGTTACAACCTTATCAATCATACCATACTCAAGAGCTTCTTCCGGAGTCATAATGTAATCTCTGTCTGTATCTTTTTCGATTTTCTTTAATGATTGACCGGTATTAGCCGCAAGGATTTCGTTCAAAGATTTTTTAATTCTAATGATTTCAGCAGCCTGAATTTCGATATCGGTTGCTTGACCTTGCGCACCGCCTAACGGTTGGTGGATAAGTACTCTTGAATGAGGAAGTGCCATTCTCTTGCCCTTCGCTCCTGAAGAAAGAAGGAATGCACCCATTGATGCAGCTTGACCCAAACATATTGTACATACGTCTGCTCTTATGTGCTGCATTGTATCGTAGATAGCAAAACCTGCTGTAACGCTTCCGCCTGGGCTGTTTATGTATAGCATAATGTCTTTTTCCGGATTTTCGCTGTCCAGTAATAACATTTGAGCTACTATTAAGTTCGCTACCATATCATCAATCGGGGTTCCGAGAAATATTATTCTTTCTCTTAACAATCTTGAAAATATATCAAACGATCTTTCACCACGGCTTGATTGCTCTATTACTACAGGTATATAACTCATCTCTTTTCCCTTTCTTTCTACAGAAACATTATACATTATTTTTCAGATTTAAACAAACTTTATTGTATTGTTGGCTAATAAGAACTCTACAACTTTTTCTGTTAAAACCTGTTGTGAAATTTGATTTAACATCTGTGGATTGCTTCCCATTTCTTTTAACATAGTTTTTGGATCCATGTTATAGATTTGAGCCATTGATGAAAGTTTCGCTGTGAAGTCTGCCGGTTCTACTTTTACCTTTTCTTGTTCTGCTATTTTATTGATTATCATAGAACTCTTTATTCTGTATAGAGCATCTTCTTTTAATTCCTTTATTATTTCATCATAGCCATGAGATTCCAATGCTTGTTCCCAAGTGAAGCCTTGCAATTTTAATCTTTGTTTGTATTCTTCAAGCAAGATATCTGCTTCTCTTTGAATCATTGGCTCTTGAACATCCAATTTGGTTGTTTCAATAATTTTATCCATTAATGCTTTTTCTGATGCTGCTCTGTCTGCATTTGATTTTTGATTATCTAAATACTTTTGAATATCAGCCTTTAATTCGTCCAAAGTTTTGAACGGACCTGCCTTTTGAGCAAATTCATCATTTAATTCAGGAAGTTTTCTTGTTTTAATTTCGTTTATTTTACATTTGAACACTGCCGGCTTTCCTGCCAATTCTTTTTGATGATAATTTTCAGGGAAAGTAACGTTGATTTCAAATTCTTCATTTAAAGGTCTGTCTACTAATTGCTCGGCAAAACCCGGAATAAATCCTGAATTTGCTAAATCCATTGAATAATTCTTTGCATCACCATGCTCGATTTTATTTCCGTCTACAAATCCTTCAAAATCAAATACGATTACATCGTCTTTTTCTGATTTTCTGTCTACTACAAGCTCGTAACTTGCTGCTTGCTTACGAAGTTTTTCTAATTGTTCGTCTACAGCATTTTCTTCTTGCTTCAAACCAGCTACTTCTAATGTTAATGATTTATAATCGCCTAATGTAATTTCTGGCATCAATTCTGCTTTTGCAACTATCTTTAAATCTTCACCGATTTTAAACTCGTAAGATTCTACATAAGGTTGTGTTGCAACGTTCAAATTATTTTCTTCGATTACCTGACTCATTATTTTAGGTAATTCGCTTTCTAATGCTTCATGCTTAATTCTTTCTTCACCAATATTTTGTTCAACAACATTTCTTGGAGCTTTTCCTTTTCTAAATCCCGGAATATTTACATATTGTGCTAATCTCTTACAAGCCTTGTTGTAAGCATCTACTGCATCTTGAGCAGGAATTTCTATATTAATTTTTACAATATTTTGTGGTTCTTTTTCGATTGTTGCTTTCATATCTTTATCCTCTATTACTCCTTTTTTACCCAACCAGAGTACTACAAACATGCTCTAAGTGCAAGAAGTGTAAATTTTATATTATTATCCATACAGAATATTTTTTTACATAATTTAAATTTATTTCTTGCAAAATATTAAATATGGATATAATTAAAGCTTTTACTGAAACATACAAACCTTTTTAAATATAGCTTTGAACTCTTTTTTAGTTTTCATAAATTCTTCTAATGGATTTTTTACTAATTTCCCACCTAATAAAGAATCACATATGAATTTTGTCAATGTTTCACTAAATATTTCTAAATATTGATTTGTTGGTCTTGTGGAATATCTTCCAAGTATATCAAATATAATTTCATTATCATTAGGCGATAATGTTTTAGTCTCTAATTCTTTTAAAAGTTGTACACCTTGGATTTTAGATTTATTAGGATATAATGTTTTTAAATATAAACAGTCACCACCATAACCATATTTTTTATAAATATAATCCAAATGAAAACTATGTATCCACTCATGAATAAATGGTGCTAAAAAATGAGATGAGCAAGATTCTTTATATAGAAATTGGGTTTCTGTAGTACTATTAATATCTTCAAGGCTTGAAAAATTTCTAAAAAATATTGAGCGTCCTGGAAATGGATACTCATTTTTTAAAACATTAATTGTGTCAGGAATGCAAAAATTAGCTGCACTTTGAGTATCAATAATTTCATTTTTAGCATATAAAAAAATAACTGGAGGTAATGCTATATTTATATTCAATTTTTTTGATAACAATTCAAAAATTTTTAAACATAATTGGTTGGCTAATGCCGCAGATTTATTTTCATAAAAACGGGTTTCTATACAATAATTCTCTGTAAAAAATTTCTCTGCTAAATCTACATTTATTTTTTTTTCTGCCTCTTGGATTTTAAACGTTAATCCCGAAGAAAAATTTTTATTATATCTTTTAAAATTTATTTTCATATTAATTTTAAACACTAGAAAAAATTTTTTGCCACTTTGTTAATTTTTTTACATTCAATCTTAAAAATTTGATTTCAAAAATTTTTTTATATAGAGTAGTTATGTACATATAGCAATAATGGAGTATATAAATGTATGTTATCAGCAGAAATTCTTGTGCGACTTACTTTGCTTCGCAATATACAGTTTCTAAACAAATTATAAATAGAAGAACATTAACAAGTTCTAATAATAAACTAAAACCATTATATGGTCCAGAAGAAATTAAGAGAGCTAAAAAAATAGTAAAACTGTATTCTGTTGGCAATGCAATAACTGCAGCGGCAACAGCTCAAGAAGCTCTTATAGACAAATTAGTACTATCTGGAATTGAGATTGCAATGGCAACACATATTCTTAACGGCATATACGATTTTAAATTACCAAACACCATTTTGAAAGCTATAATGACAGTTATATTAGGAAAAACAATCGGTACAAGTACCTTTTCTATGATAACAGCATCCTCTTTTTCTTGGGTTCCTTTCTTGGGTAATGGACTAAACGCAGCTATTGCTGGTGGAACTACAGCATTGTTAGGCTCTGCGTTGATTTATAGTGCAGAAGAAATGGATAAAAGAAGAAAAAGAGGAGAAAAAATCGACAAATTTATAAAGGAAATGGAAGATGAAGATAAGAAGCCATAACCAAATATTATTTAGAAGCACAGGAGCAAATGTTTCTAACTATCAACAAATGATAAAAAAAAGATCCTAGATTGATGCAAGAACAAAAAAATATGATGACATGGTTACATGTTCTCTTCTTGCAACAATGGTCAGCGGAGTGTGGGATGTAAATGCTATTGAAAAAGGAGCTAAACCAAGTAAGTTAAGTATCGGACTTACAGCTTTAACAGTCGCTTTATATATCCTTGAATCAGTAAAACAAATACAATTCTCAAAAGAATATGATAGGAGTCACAATGATACAAAAAATTATCTCTAGTTCTTTTACCTCTCCATTGAAACGTTCAACATTGAGAACTGGAAAGAACAAATTAAAAAATCTTGCAGGAAGCAGTATGTCTAATTGGAACTTTCCTGAAATTAAAACAATAGAAATGATTATTCCAAACGGACTTAAGTTAAAGGAAAAAATGTTTTTCTTATTAAAAGGTTATTATCCAAAGAGTGTTCTAGATAGATGGATTCCAAATGATGGAAATAATCCCGTCCATGCTAATGATACAATCGTGACAACACGAGCAGCAATAAACACAATGCATGATGACAGTTTTTTTACGCATAATGATATCATAGAAAATGATGGAAACAGTAACCCTAACCTAGTTGATGATATTCATACTGATAATGATAATATTATTGACATCGATGACACTAGTTTATAAAAATATGCCAGAGTACTACAAACATGCTCTAAGTGCAACTGCTTAAGCTAAAATAATCATACTCATTAAAAAACAGTCGGCTATTCATCCGACTGTTTTTATAAAAATTTTACCAGTTATACTACTTATTTACAGTAGACTTAATATGCAACTCTCTTAGCTGTTGAATAGATGCTTCACCGGGCGCATCACTCATCAAGTCTTTTGCACTTGCATTCTTCGGAAATGCTATTACATCACGAATTGATTCTGTTCTGCAAAGTAATGCAACTAATCTATCCAAACCGATTGCCAAACCGGCATGCGGAGGTGTACCATATTGAAGCGCATTTACCATAAATCCGAATTTTTCTGTTGCTTCTTCTTCAGTTAAGCCCAACGCCTTAAATATTTTCTTTTGAACCTCTGATGAGTGAATTCTTACTGACCCACCGCCTAATTCAGTACCGTTATATACAATATCATAAGCTATTGACTTAACATTTCCTAAATCACCGCTGTCTAATTTATCCAAATCGTTCAAATTAGGTGATGTAAACGGATGGTGCATTGCCATATATCTGCCTTCTTCTTCTGAGTATTCAAACATTGGGAAGTCTACTACCCATAGAAGATTATGCTTGTTTTCATCAATCAGATTTAATGACTTACCAAAATGAAGTCTTAATCTTCCCATTATGTCATAAACAAGTTTCGGCTTATCGGCTACGAAGAAAATTATATCTCCTGCTTGAGCTTGTGCTCTTTCTTGAATTTGTTTTGCTTGTTCTTCGGTAACAAATTTCAATACCGGAGATTTTGCGCTTCCGTCTTCGTTATAAATTATATTAGCAAGAGCTTTTGCACCAAATGATACTGCAAGTTTTGTAATATCATCAATATCTTTTCTTGAATATTTAGCACCGCCCGGGATTCTTATACCTCTTACAATTCCGCCGTTTTGAAGTGTTTTCTTAACAATTTCAAATTCAGATTGTAAAATGATATCGCCTATATCAAAAAGCTCCAGACCAAATCTTGTATCAGGCTTATCAGAACCGTATCTGTCCATTGCTTCTTGCCAAGGCATTTGAATGAACGGAGGCTTAATCTCAACCCCAGCAGCCTTAAACGCATCTACCAACAATCCTTCTACAGTCTTAATTACATCTTGTTGTTCAACAAATGACAATTCCATATCAATTTGTGTAAACTCAGGTTGTCTGTCTGCTCTTAAGTCTTCATCTCTAAAGCATTTTGCTATTTGATAATATTTTTCTATACCGCCAACCATCAACAATTGTTTAAATATTTGCGGTGATTGAGGAAGTGCGAAAAACTTGCCTTCTTGAACTCTTGACGGTACAAGATAATCTCTTGCTCCTTCAGGAGTCGTCTTAATCAAAATAGGAGTTTCAACCTCCATAAATCCTTGATTATTAAGGTAATTTCTTACAGCTTGGACAATATTATGTCTTGTTTTCAAGTTATGAAGCATTTTTTCGCTTCTTAAATCCAAATATCTGTATTTTAATCTGATATCTTCAGATACGTTTTCTTCACCGATTGCAAACGGCAAAGGCTTTGATTCGGATAGAATTTCTACCGATTCAGGATACATTTCTACCTGACCTGTAGGATATTTCTCATTATATGTTTCCTCTGGTCGTCTTGTAATTTTTCCTGTAACTGTTATTACATATTCACTTCTTACTCTTTCCAAAGCCTTGTGTACCTCAGGGTTAATTTGAGGGTTAGCTACAATTTGGAAAAATCCGCTTCTGTCTCTTAATTCTATAAATAATATCCCGCCTAAATCTCTTACTGTTGATACCCAGCCGGATAATGTTACTTGTTCGCCTATATTGCTGAGATTTAATTCGCCGCAATTATTAGTTTTCAAACGTGTTTTCAATTTATTTTCTCCCTATTAAAAGTATTTGCTCTCAAATTTTAACAAAAACAAAAACAATTGTGAAGTTTTTAGCCAAAAATGTTTAATTTTAATAAACATTTCTACATTTTTTATTAAAATTATATATATTTTTACATAATTAAAATCATAACAGAACCTATTATCATAATAACAGTTCCGATAAATTTCCTTATCATATCGCCTTCATGAAAGATTTTAAATCCTAAAAACAAATTCACAACAGATGATAATTGAAACAAGGCAAGCGACGGACCGACTTCCATTTTAGAAAAAACTATATTTGTTGAAAATTGCATAACAGATAAGCAAACCGCTGTTAAGAAATACAATTTCCAATCACTTTTTTGTGGCAAATTAAACTTCTTCCCCGAAAAAGCTACAAATACAAAGCCAAACACAAGTCCCGAAAAACACCACAGAATAAAAGAGATTTGAGGAGAGGACATGAGTATTATTTTCTTAAGCATACTTGCTTCAAACCCTGTAAACACAAGAGCCATTACTCTCAAAATAATTGATAGGCACAAATTTTTTGCCAAACAGTTACCTTTATTAGGAGTTATGAGAATTAAGCTTCCGACAACTATAAGAAAAATTCCAAAGATAGAAACCAAATGCGGTAATTCACCTAAAAGCAAAAAAGCACTGATTAATCCGACAACTGATTTATATGAATTAAGCGGACCTAAAATTGATAATTCACCATAATAAAGTGCTTTTATAAGACAAATCGTTCCTAACGAACAAAACAACCCCGCCCCAAACACATACCCCAAAAACTCAGCGGAATAAACTCTCCAATCAATTAAAATCGCAGGTATTACACACCCCAAACTCATCAAGAGATTAACGTAAAAATTAACCAACAATGATGAATTAACTTCGCCAAGTTTTTTCTGACATGCGTTTGCTATCGGGTTAGAGACTATACGCAATATTAATGCCAAAGGCAAAACAAACATACACCACTACTCCGCATAGTTAAGAGTTTTTAATTCTTCTAGAACTGATTTATCTGCACTTTCAAAATAAATCCTCAACAGTGGTTCCGTTCCGCTCGGACGAATTAGAATTGTCGTATCAGCACCAAGATATAACTTTACCCCATCGATATCATTGATTTTTGTTACATCAAATCTGCCAATATTTTTTATATCCTTGTACTTAGAAATTATCTTGTTTATTTCACCTCTGTCAGAAAGCTCCAAATCTATTCTGTCTGTGTAAAATTTTGAACCGGTTAATTCATACAACTCATTTCTAAGCTCTGTAAGAGTTTTTCCTGAATAAGCCATCGCTTCTAATATTAACAAATTAGCAAGAATTCCGTCTTTCTCGGGAATATGTCCGCCGATACTTAATCCGCCTGACTCCTCTCCCCCTATGATGGTTTTATTTTTACGCATCGCTTCGCCGACATGTTTAAACCCGACAGCCGTTTCAACCACCTTAACGCCCAATTTTTCCGCTGCTTTTTCTATTAACATACTTGAGCCTACTGTTTTTATAATTACACCCTCTGCCCCTTTATGTTCTATTAAGTGCTTTGCAAGTATTGATATAATTTCGTTTGGCGAAACATACTCACCGTTTTCATCTATAACACCAAATCTGTCACCATCTCCGTCATTTGCTAAACCTATACAGCCAAGCTCTTTTACCTTCTCTATCAATGGCTTTAAATATTTTGGCTTTGGATCAGGCATACACCCGCCAAAATTATAATCATGCTCCATTCTTATTGATTGATATTTTATTCCAGCATTATCTAAAATTTTATCAAAATATCCGATTGTACTTGAATATAAACCATCAAATACAAACCTTATTCCGGCTTCTCTTATACAGTCAAAATTGATTATTTCGTGCAAATGTTTTTCATACTCGTCAAAAAAGTCAGTAACAGTAATTTCTTCATAATCAATAGAAACAATTTTTTTACCTATATTGCTCATAATCTTAGAAGTAATATCATCTGTTGCAGGTCCTGCATAATCTGGAATAAATTTCATCCCCAAATACTCAGGAGGATTATGTGATGCCGTAAACATTATTGCACAAGAATTAGTTTTTCCTGCATAATATGCAAGCACCGGAGTAGGAACTATCTTATGGGACAACTTAACTCTAAATCCCTGATTTGATAGTATTCCTGCACATAGTCCCGCATATTCATTGCCCATTCTTCTCGGGTCATATCCGATTAAAATTTCTTTATCCAATCCATACTCATCAAAAATATATTTACCTATTGCGTTTGTTGCCAAGATAAAGTTTTCTTCGTTAAAATCTTTACCAAGAATTCCTCTCCAGCCATCTGTTCCAAATTTAATATTTGCCATTTTACACTTCCTTTTATTATAATTGTACCATAGGAGAGTTATATGTTTGAAAATATTGAAGAAATTGTATGTCTTGGTCAAGGTGGAAGCAATTGCGAAATTGCATTAGACAGGTTTTACGATAGGTACAAAATCAGCGTTTACAAAAGAAGCCTGAGAACGATACCTGAATGCGTTCAATACGTTGAACAAAATCCGAGCGTTATAGGTATCATTCCATTAGAAAACAGTATTGAAGGAACTATTCCAATAACAAAAGAGTGCCTTACTTCGCCCAACTACACCAACGTTAAAATTCTTGCTCAAACAAAAATTCCAGTTCATAATTGTTTACTGTCAAAAACAACTGAATTCTACTCTATTACAGGGATAATAGCTCACCCAAATGCTATCACAAACTGCCAATCTTTCATAAAAAATGAAATGCCTGCAAATATGAACATTATTCTTGCAGATGATATGGCAGAAGCAGCCGGCATGCTTAACAGATACAATTTAACCTATTCAATGATAGGTACGGAAAAAACAGCTCAAATTTATAACCTAAACATACTAAAACGTGATATAGATAATCACGAGAATCTAATTATGCGATGCATTGTCATTGGAAATTGCAGAACAGAACCGACAGGAAACGATACCACAAGCATTGCATTATTCTTAGAAGACAGAAAAGGTGCCTTGCTTGATATGGTTAAAGTTTTTGTTAATTATGATATCAATATTTCACAAATTAATTCTCAAATGTGCGAAGGAGAATCAAATAGGCAAGCCGTATTCATAGACTTCGACGGTCACATTGAGGATGAAAAAGTAAAATCGGTATTAAATGATTTAAAACCATACGCTGATGAAATAAAATTCATAGGTTCCTATGGGAATTTCTAAATAAAAAAGACCTCTTAATAAGAGGTCTTTTTATTATACAATTTAAGCTTGGAATTTAAACTGTAACTTTTTCGTGGAGAACAATTTCACCGGTTCTCAACGTTTCAGGAACATTTATAACCCTTTGATTAGTACTTCCTACCCAGTGGACTTTTTCATCTTTTAAATCAAGAACGAATTCGCCGTCACAAAGTACATCCAAATCAGATATTCCGTCCAAATCCTTTATTTCTTCCCACAAATATCCTGTATATAACCAAGCAGTCTTATCAGGATAAAGTTTCTTGAACTTCTTAATTAACCTTGCAACTTCATCTCTATTCATCGGATGAAGAGGATCTCCTCCTGAGAATGTAATTCCTGAAATATGAGCAGGTTTCAACGCCTCAAACAACTCATTTTCAGCAGCCTCGTCAAAAGGAATTCCGCTTGTTAATTCCCATGTTTGAGGGTTATGGCACTCATGACAATGGTGAGTACAACCACTTACCCATAAAACTACACGCAAGCCATCACCATTCAGCATATCGTCTTTTGTTATATTATGATAATTCATTACATGCTCACCCTATCTGAAATTTCTTCCATCTTGGCATCGTTTAATCTTGTATCTCCCTTAACACGAGAGTAAGAAAGATAACCGTTCATACGTTCAATTTTTGTTAAATTCTTGCTTCCGCATTTTGGACATACATCCATTGCCAATTCTTGGTGACCACAATCATCACAATATGCTAAAGATAAGTTTACACCTTCATAAAATCCCATATCCATTGCTCTGTGTATCAAAGATTCAATCGCTTCTTTGTTATAAGAAATTGGGTACTTAACATATTGGATTTTCCCGCCATTTAATAAATCCCAAAATCTCTTTTCTAAATCTTGCTTTTGGATTGGTGTTATATCTTCACTAACATGGCAGTGGAAACTGTTTGAAACATATCCTCTGTCTGAAACGTGTTCTACAACACCATATTTTTTACGGAATTGTTCTATTTGTAAACCGCATAAACTTTCTGCCGGAGTACCATATATTGCATACAGTCTATGATCTTTTTCTTTATATTCATTAACCTTCTTATTGATATAACGCATTACCTCAAGCGCAAACTCTCCGTCTTGAACAAGTGATTTTCCATTATATAATTCTTGAAGTTCATTTAATGCTGTAATACCAAATGAAGCAGTTGCTGATTCAAGAAGCGGCTTAATCTTTTCGTGATGCTTCAAATGCCCGCCGTAAAATCCGCCTTCACAATAAGCTAACGGGTTAATTGATGCTCTCATTTCTCCAAGATATTCATAAGTTCTCAAATGGATTTGTCTTATCAATTCCAAATAATAATCAAGAACTTCATAAAAATCTTTGCTTTCTTTCTTTGCCTTTGCATAAATCATTGGCAAGTGTAAACTTACAGCACCAATATTAAATCTGCCTACAAATACCGGTTTATCATCCGCATC
>CALURS010000035.1 GCA_944323215.1 Candidatus Gastranaerophilales bacterium
TATAAATGTAGGTTAATAAAGGTTAGTACAGGTAGGTTAGAAAATGTTTTTGCTATTGTATAGACAGATGTCTTTATTAAGACAACGAAATAGCTTAACGAAGCAGTTGATGGATGAGAAGCAAAAGCTTTATGATATCCAATCATATGCAGCAACGTTGGGTCAAGGAAGATTAACACCTGCATCAATTGCGTCTTTACCTGGTTCTGTATTTTCTGATGGGTTTAGGTTTATGAATATGAGCAATCAGATTGCATTACAATCGGCTCAACAAAAATTCAGTATTTTTGACCAATCGGGTATGATGCCACGAGGTGGAACTCCAATGCAGCAAATGCAAATGAGACGATATTACTTTAATTGTTTTGCAGAGCAAGCATTCCAGCAAATAAGAAAAGCAAAAGAATTAGAATTAAATAAAGCAGAAAAAGAAATTGATATAAGAACAGCAAGAATAGAGCAACGATTAAAAGCTGTAGAAGCAGAATTACAAAGCGTTGAGGGTGCTGTAGATCAACGATCACAAGATGCACCTAAGTATGCATAATGAATGTGTAGAATGATGAATGTGTAGTATACCTTTATTAAAAATGCTCTTTTGTTAAATACAAAAGAGCTTTATTTTTATTTATTTTTAGCTATAAACAAATTATTTTTTAGCATTAATAAGTATAGCGTTAGTTTTAAGAGAAATTTCTTTGCCTGTAAGGAAGTTTTCAATATCTCTTATATATTTGTTTACGACACTTTCCGGGAAGTACATCAAGAATCTTTCTTTAGTACATTTAGTAGTAGGAGAAGGCGGAGTGGTAAACCATTTTTGAACCATATCTTTTTGTACTACGTATTTTGATTTAACAACTTGCAGATTAACTTCCGGATTTTCAAAACCGGCATCTTCAAGATTTTTCTTAATAGATTTTTCATCAAAGTTAAATAGCGGGTCAAGCGGGTCTTTAGAAAATTCTTCTTCCGCAGCTTTAAATTCGTCATATCTTTCAATGAAGGAAGGGTGCAAAATTTCCCAATATTTAGTATTAGAGCGAATAACTGGCTCAAAGGCACAAAATCTTCCGCCATGTCTAAGAACCCTATATATTTCGTTAATGGCAGCTTGCTTATCAACGATATGAACAAGGACAGAGCGCATAAGCGCTTTGGTTACCGTACACTCATTAAGTGCAAGATGTTCGCATTCGCTTAATAAAAATTCATATCCTTCAGTAATGCCATTCTTTTCTAAGAACTCTTTGCAGCTATCAAGGCAGTCTTGAAACTTATCAGAAAAGATAACTTTACCTTTGCATTTCTGCATTTCAAGAGCTTTCATTCCAAGAAGCCCTGTTCCTGTTCCTATATCAAGAATTACATCATTTTGAGAGATTTCAGCATAAGTTAGAATAACATCTCTTACGGCTTCAAGCCATTTCATATTTTGGGCTTTCATCTCATCAGTTAAAGCTGCAAATCTTGTTTCATTAAGCCATTGTGACCAGTTTTGACAAATTCCGTTCATTATTAATTCCTCTTTAAAGTTACAGGTGGCGGTTGTATATATAGCGGTTTAAGATATTGCCATATACTTTTTTCATTAGGTGTTTTTTCTGAAATTATTTCAAATAGAGTTTCACCGAGTGGAAAATTTTGCTCTTGATAAGATAATACATGATTTCCGATATTTTTGTATCGTTCAAATAAAGTGTTATCAGTAACAATATTGCGGTTATTTGCAACCTTGTCGATATCATCGAGTAAAAGAGCTCCTTGAATTTTATTATTATCCCATAGATAGCCCATATTTTTTCTTGCATCTAGTACAACAATCGGATTATCAAGTCCGGAAGTTTTAGCAAGAATTTCAAGTGAAGAAACTCCAATAACTTTGGCATTTGTTTCCTGTGCCATAACTCTTGCAACAGTAACACCGGCTCTAATCCCCGTAAAGCTTCCGGGACCAATGTTTACTCCGATTAATTCTATATCTTTAGGAGTTTTATTATTATTTTTTAAAATATTTGCTATTTCTGAAATTAAGTAGGCAGAATGATAATTTTTATCATCCGATTTAATTTCTTTCGATTCTAAAATTTTACTATTATCACCAAGCACTATGTATGTTTTATCAAGGCTGGTATCAAAACTAAGCTTCAACACAATTCAATTCCTCAATAATATTTTTATATTTATCACCCTTGCAAGAAAATTCATAGATTCTTGCATCATTATCGTCGTAAGTAACATTTATTTCAATTCTATCAAACGGAAGCGCTCCTGAATCAAACTCTGCCCACTCAACAAGTGTAATTTTTTTACCTGAGGTGTACTCTCTAAGTTCATCCTCTATAGTAGAAATTCCTGCTGATTCCAGTCTGTATAAATCGAAATGATACATAGGAAGTTTAGCACTATGATATTCATTAAGTATAACAAAGCTTGGGCTTGTTACCCTTTCTGTAACTCCTATGGCTTCTGCAAGCTTTTTAACAAAAGCAGTTTTCCCTGCACCGATTTCTCCGTATAAGCATATAAAAGCTCCGTTTTCAAGAAATTTTGAAAATTCTTTTGCAAGTTTTGCCGTATCTTCAAGAGTATTACAAATTCTTTTATATTTTTTCATTTATTTCAACCCTATTCCTTCCGTTTTTCTTAGCTTTATAGAGTGCTTCATCCGCTTTTATGTATAATTCTTCGGGTTTTGAACCTTTAGAATATTGTGCAACTCCAATACTAACAGTTACTTTTAGATTTTGAACTTGGTCATCAATTTCAACAGGCACTTCGTGTTCTTCAACTCCTTGTCGAACACGTTCTGCAACTTGTTTAGCCTGCTCTAAATCAGTAAAAGGAAGTAATGCACAAATTTCTTCTCCGCCATATCTTGCAGGAATATCGGATTCTCTTAAAGTCCGTTTTACAGTATCAGCTACTTCTTTTAATACCAGATCACCAATAGCGTGTCCGTAGGTGTCGTTAAATGTTTTGAAGAAGTCAATGTCCATCATAATAACAGAAAGCGGATGTCCTTGACGTTCTGCTTGAGAAGTTTCCTGCTTAAGTCTTGTTTCCAATTGTCTGCGATTGTTTAATCCTGTTAGTGCATCAAGAGTTGCGTATTGAAGGACTTCAGAGTATGAATTTGCTCTTGATATTGTAATTGAAGCTTGTCTTGTTAGTTGTTCAAGATAATCGATTTCTTTAGGTTTCAATCTTTCAGAGAGACTCTTTGCAATAATACATCCGAGCAAGTTATTTTCTGTTGTCATTGCAAAAGCTCCAAGTTTGCCGTCATCCGATAATAAATATGTTGATTCGCTGTCTAATTGAAGCATAAGAGCTTTTGCTCGTTCATCATTACAAGATTTTGGCCAGAACAGCTCAAATTTATCGTTATTTCTTAAAAAGATATAGATTAAGTGATCTTCTATAAATCTGTCAAGCATCTCTCCGATTAAAGGAATTATGTATGTCAGTTCATATTGGGTTTCAATAATTTTTGCGATACTTTTCATTGAATCGTAAAATTCAACATTTGTGTGCATTTTTTCATCAAGTACTGTATTTTGAATTTTTAGAGCAATAATAGATGAAAAAATTTTCATTACGTGTAAAAACGATAACTGAACAGCCGATTCTGATTTGAAAACGATTTCTATTAATCCGCAAATATCATCGCCCTTATAAATAGGGAAGGCAAGACTTTTAAGTTTAATAGTTATTTCTTCAATATTTTGAGGTAGTTTATACGCTTTGCCATTTATAATAAAATCATTGAACCAGAACTCATCAATTGTGTTATTATACCTTGTAGCAACTTCATCTTCAAAAATTTCTTGGATAGGTTTCATATCCTTGTAGCAATCACGAAGAACTTTTGTATTGTTATCGAGTAAAAAGATATTTAACGTTTCAAGTTCACCAAAATCATTAAATTTTTCTTTAATGTTTTGTTCTGTATCACCAAAAGGCTTGTCAGTATTAACTATTTGGGTTATGTTTTCTAAGAAACTTATATATTTAATCATTTTCATTCTCCGTGAAAATTATATCAGCGGAACATTTTTTGAAATTGTTCAAAATAATTTTATCAAGTTCCTCTGTAGGTACCAATTTCCCACCAACGTATGTATAACTATATGAGTACATTGGTTCATCTGTTAAGTGTTCAATGGTATTTTGTTCGTTATAAATTAAAATTCTGGTTGCTTCATTAAGCAAATTGAATACATAAAGAGCTTGATTAGTTGCATTTGGGTCTTCTGAAATTATAAGAGCGGCTTTTTGAAATTCGTCTAAGGATTCTTTGTAGTGATGAAGTTGTCTTAGTAAAACTGCAAGGTTATAATGTGCTTCAAAACTCATTGGAGAGTATTCAATGGCTTTACAATAGTTGATAGCGGCATTAGTGTATTCTCCGTTAACATGATAAGCAAGTCCCATATTGTAGCTGTTTGCGTAATCTTTTTTCAAATATTTTTGAGCTTTTTTATAAGACTCTATAGCTTTTTCAACGAATTCTCCTGCAAGATATCTTTTTTCATCAGGTAAATAAATCGATTTTAGTCTGTAAGCTAAGCCTCTGTTATAATAAGCAACGCCGATATTTTCTTTAGTACTTTTTTTGTTGTTATAAATTTTAGGGATGTAAAGAGTTCTGTACTTGTTTTTGATGATTTCATCATATTGTTCAATAGCTGAATCGAAGTCCCCAAGATCTTCAGAATAAACAATTCCTAAATTCATTCTTGCAAGTATGTATTTGGGATTGTTTTTTATAGCTTGTTCATAAGCGTCAATAGCCGCAAAATAGTCCTCATGAACAGCGTAGATGTTGCCCAGGTTAAACCAAGCTTCATAGTGCTCCGGATAAAGCTCTAAGCCTTTCTTATAATAGTAGATTGTTTTTTTCATATTATTTTTAAAATATGCTTTATCCCCTTTGTAAATGTAATATACACCTTGAGCATGGTGGAACTGTTCTACAAAAAAATCCCAGCCAAAGAAACAAGCTAGAGCTAAAGCAATTAGTAATATGAAAGTTAACAAAAATCTAAAGAAACGTTTCATAAGTATTATTATACCAGAAGAAGACAGATTGGTTAATATTAGTTTATTTAGAAATTATTACAAGGGGAGACTCCCCAGAAAAGTTTTTCTCTTAAAACGTTGTAGAAATTATTATTTTCAAGAAAAGCCAGCTTCACCTTATAGTTTGCTTTTTGGATATTAATATTGTCAGCATTAAAACTAAGGTCTGTTCCGTCAGCCGCAACTGATAAAATACATTCAGAAGAAGAAATAGATAGCTTTTCATAATCAGGTATAACAAGCGGTCTTGCGGTTAAAGTATGTGGACAGATTGGAACAATAACAAAAGCTTCCATTTGAGGAGCAAGAATCGGACCACCTGCAGATAAGCAGTATGCTGTAGAACCTGTTGGCGTAGATATTATTAAACCATCTGAGATATACTCACAAACAGGCATATTATTAATGTTTAAGGTAAATTTAGTAGTTCTTGTACTTTGTGAACCTTTTATAACAAAATCATTTAGTGCGGTATAACCGTTGCATTCAAGAATAATTCTTTCATCTGTTTTAAAATTATTATTAAGCACATTTTTAACAATATTTGTAAACATAGATAAATCAGCTTGTGATAGAAAGCCAAGTCTGCCAAGATTAACGCCCATTACAGGGATATCTTGTTTAGCATAGTGTTTTGCTACGTTAAGGATTGTACCATCTCCGCCGATTGCAAATACAAAATCAAAATTTTCGTCAAAGTTTTCAGAGTCCAGTATTAAATAATCTGCATTACAACTTTTAAGAGAAGTATCTAAGATATGAATAATCTCTTGAGTATTGTTTATGTATTTATTGTATATAGCTCCGATTTTCATAATGAGATTATCCTATTTTTAGAAAGTTATTAAAACGCCAACAATAGCAGCAGACATATAGCAAGTAAGAGTACCGCAAATAAGGGCTCTAAGAGCAAGTCTAGCTAAGTTCTTTCTTTGGTTAGGAGCGAGTTCTCCGATACCGCCAATTTGAATAGCTATTGAACCGAAGTTTCCAAAACTACATAGTGCAAAGCTTGCAAGCATAAAACTCTTTGGTGATAAGGTATTTGCAATATGTGTAAGGTCAACAAAGGCTACCATTTCATTAAGTACAATTTTTGTTCCCATTAATGCTCCAACACTTGCCGCTTCATTAATAGGAGTTCCTATAATCCAAGCAAATATTGCAAAGATTTTACCCAAAATCATATTTAATGATAAATGTTGGAAATCAAACCCGAAAACAGGTGCACTGAGGTGGAAAATTTTACATATAAATAAACCAATTCCGCCAAGAATATAATCAATCATAGCAACAAGTGCAACAAGAGCGAGAATCATAGCTGTAACACTAATTGCAACCTTCATACCCTCTGATGCACCACTTGAAATAGCATCAAAAACGTTAATATGAGTTTTTCTTTTGCTAATTCTAATAGCATCTTTAGTCACTGGGTTTCCTGTTTCCGGATATACAATTTTAGAAATAATCATAGCTCCTGGTGCTGCCATAAGTGAAGATGCAAGAATATAAGTAGCAGGGATACCCATTCCAATGTATATAGGCATCATTGCTCCTGATATGCAGGCCATACTTCCGGCCATTGATGCTAACATTTCTGAGCGTGTGAGTTTTTCTAAATAGGGCTTAATCATTATTTGTGCAACTATTTGACCTACAAAAGAGTTTGCAACTGCACATAGTGCTTCGGCACCTGAAACTTCCATCGCTTTATTCATTGCTTTTCCTAAGAAAGAAACAACACGCTGCATTATATTGTAGTAATATAAGATATTTACTAACATCATCATGAAAATATTTGATGCTATGAGTTGCAGTGCAAAAATTCTGTTTTTACTTCCGAATATGCTGTCGAATAGTTCGGTGTCCATAAGCCCGCCAAAAACAAAATGACCGCCTATGTATGCGAAATCAAGAATTTTTTGGATACAATGCCCGATAAACATAAACATTTGTTGACCAATTGGAACTTTAAATATAAAGACAGCAAGTAATATTTGTAATATAAATCCTGTAATAATAGTTTTGTAATTGATAGCTTTTCTATTGTTTGAGAGAGCAAACGCAATAGCAAAAATTACAATTATACCGAAAATTCCAAAAAATCTATCCATAGCACCACCTTTTTTGTATGTGTATTAGTTTATCATGAACAAAGTTAAACATAACCTTAAATTTTAGCTTTTTACAGTGGAATCAGCTTATAAAAGAAAATATTGGAATTTACAAATCTTAATTAAGGCCGATAAAAACGTTACAAAAACGTATAAAGTGGTATATAATTAATATATATGTATATCGTCAAAAATTTAAAGGATTATAAGCTGTCGGAAAAACAGAAAGTTTTTGCCGGGTATTTAAAGAATCGAGTAGATTCTTATGTTTGTTATGAAAAAATAACAAATCGAGCTGCTATGAGAAAGTATTTATCCAGAGATAATGATTTTGTAATCTATTCAACAGCAGTTGCTGATCCTTCATTATTAGTGCCGAGATATAAGGCAGGATAAATATATACAATATACTTATTATTGCGTAATACTCATTAATTATGATATAATCCACGTAGCTATGTTTGATAAAGAGAAAGTTTTAGAAACAATAGATATGATAAGGCTTCACAATTTTGATATCAGAACTGTGACGCTTGCGGTGAGTTTGCGAGATTGTATAAGTGAAGATATAAATAGAGTATGTGACAAGATAGCTTTTAAATTAACGTCTTATGCAGAAAACTTGGTAAATTATGCATCAATAATAGAGGAAAATTATTCTCTTCCTATAGTGAATAAACGGATATCAGTTACTCCGGTATCGATATTAGCAGAGAGTGCAATTGAGAAAGATTATATAAAAATAGCAAAGACCTTGGATAAGGTAGCCAGAGATTTAAATATAGATTTTATAGGTGGGTATTCGGCATTGGTTGAAAAGGGGCTTACCTATGGTGATAGAGCGTTAATAGAGTCCATTCCAGAGGCATTAAGTATTACATCAAGAGTATGTTCATCAGTAAATGTAGCATCTTCAAAAGCAGGAATAAATATGGACGCTATTCTTGATGTAAGTGAAGTAATCAAGCAGGCTGCGGAATTAACAGCAGATAAAGATGGTTTGGGTGCAGCAAAATTTGTATGTTTTTGCAATTCAGTAAGTGATAATCCTTTTATGGCGGGAGCATATTGCGGATATGGTGAACCGGAGTGTGCCCTCAATGTTGGGGTATCCGGTCCTGGAGTTGTAAAAAATGCAGTGGCTCAGTTACCGAAGGATGCCAGTTTATCGGAGTTAGCTGTAAGAATAAAGAATACAGCGTACAAAATAACCACCGCCGGAGAATTGGTTGGAAGGGAGTTAGCGCAAATGCTGGGTGTCCCGTTTGGGGTCTTAGATTTGTCATTGGCCCCGACTCCAAAAGTTGGAGATAGTGTTGCAGAAATATTTCAGGCAATGGGATTAGAGCATGTTGGTGCACATGGAACGACTGCAGCATTGGCAATGTTAAACGATGCTGTTAAAAAAGGCGGAATAATGGCTAGTTCCAATGTAGGCGGATTATCAGGTGCTTTTATTCCCGTTTCTGAAGATGCAGGCATGATAGAGGCTGCAAGAAACGGTTTTTTAACATTTGATAAATTAGAAGCGATGACTTCTGTTTGTTCTGTTGGTCTTGATATGATAGCAATTCCCGGCGATACTCCTTCTACTACTATAGCCGGAATTATTGCAGATGAGATGGCAATAGGAATGATTAATAAAAAGACAACAGCTGTGAGAGTAATTCCCGTTCCAAATAAAACGGTAGGTGAAAAGGCTGTATTTGGAGGCTTATTGGGAGAAGCTCCTATTGTTGATATAGGTAAATTAGATTCTTCCGGCTTTGTCGAGCGGGCTGGACATATTCCTCCGCCTATTCATAGTTTAAATAATTAATTAGGAGATTTTATGGCAAGTTTTAGAGAGCTCGAAAATAATTTAAAACAGTTTTTAATTGATTCTCAATCTGACGCACACAACATTAAAACGATGCAAGTGTCAAGATATAACAATATAAAGGTGTCTATGGATCCGCGTAAGATTAGAGAGCCTCATTTTACTATTAAAATGGGGATGTCTGAAGCAACTTTTGATCTTAAATCTTGTGAAAAGATTAGTGGTGGGCTGGGGTTTGAAGAAAGGTTTGTTCATCGTTGGTTTGAACGTGTAGGTATTAAGTCGAGGTTGGAAGAGTGCTGGGAAGCTGCACTTACTACTATGTAGTTACATTTTAAAATTATAATTAAAACAGCTTACATAGTGAAAAGGAGCAATTTCTTCCAATTTTGGTGTTTCTGTCTTACATTTAGCGGTACAGTATGTGCATCTTGGATTAAATCTACAGCCTGTTATGTTTTCAAAGATATTTGGTGGTGCTCCATTGATAGTATATAATTGACGTTTACTTTCATCGGGAAGTGATTTTAAAAGAGCTTTAGAATATGGATGTGTTGGATTTTTGAAAAATTCGCGGTTAGGAGCATTTTCTACAATGTTTCCTGCATACATTACAGAAACTTCATCAGCATATTGACCAATTAAGTTTAAATCGTGAGTTATTATTAAAATACTTTTATTATATTCATTTTTAATTTCATCGAGAAGTGACATTATTTGTGCTTGGATTGTAACATCAAGTGCTGTTGTGGGTTCATCTGCTATGATTACGCCTGCATTTAGAGCTAAAGCGGTTGCGATTATGACTCTTTGTTTCATTCCTCCGGATAATTCGTGTGGGTACAGATTTAGCTTACTGTCTGCATCAGGTATTTTTACTAAATCAAGTACTTTTATAGCTTCTTTTTTTGCTTCTTGATTAGAAATTTTTTTATGGCATAAGATTGCTTCTATGATTTGGTTACCAATGGTATATAGCGGGTTAAGTGAGGTCATCGGGTCTTGTGGAATAAAAGCTATTTTGGCACCTCTTATTTTTCTCATTTCGGATTCTTTTAGAGCTAATAAGTTTTGTTTTTCAAATAATATTTCTCCACTTTTAATAATGGCATTTTTAGGTAAAAGCCTTAGAATACTTGTAGCTGTTAATGTTTTTCCGCAGCCGGACTCTCCTACTATAGCATGCATTTGCCCGGGTTTTAATTTTAATGAAACATCAAATAGAGCAGGGCGAAAACCTTGCTCTGTCATAAAACCGATACTAAGATTTTTGATTTCTATATTGTTCATAGTTTATATTATAGATTAATATTTATTTAGTTTTATCCCTCTTTTATGCGGTTTATAGATGTACATAATCTTTCTATTGTATCAGACCATTCATCTTGATTTTTGTTTTGAAATACGGTTATAGAATTATACCAATTAGTGGGCTTCCCTTCTTTAATATCGAACCAACGATATTCCGGATACTTATTAAATAACCCAAAGGTCTTTTTGCCAAGAGCTCCTGCAAGATTTAAGATTACATTATCTGTTGATATTACTAAATCTAGGCTGTTAATTAAATCAGCAGTGTCTTTAAAATTTTTAAAATTTTTTGTCTGGTCAATAAGTTTTTTATTGGTAATGGGATTTTCTCCATATTGTAGTGAATAATATTCTGTATCAGGGATATCAAACAGTGGTAGGAGTTCATTGAACTCAATATCGCGAGCGGATTCTTTAGACATAGAGTTTCCATGCCAGCAGAGTCCGATTTTAAGATTTTTATTAGTTTTTGGCGTATTTTGACTATTTATTTTAAGCCAACCGTTTTTGTGTGGTAAATCAGCGGGGGTTACGTCTAAGTATAAAGGAAGGTCAACAGGCGTTGTAAAATAGTCATAACTAAGTTTATAGAGCTCAAACTTAGTTGAGTAGATTTCTGCTCCAAGGTTTGAAATGTTTATTAATTCAAACAGTTCATCTTGTACAACAAAATAGACTTTTTTAGCTTTTTTAGATAAGTCTTTTACAAATCTTGAGTACATAATTGTATCGCCGAAACCTTGTTCGCAGTGTACAAGTATAGTTTTCCCCGTAAGATTTTCACCATTCCAGTATTTATTTTTATCAAGGACTGCAGGGATAATTGATTTATCGTCGCCTTCTTTTTCAAAACGATGTTGTAAGTATTTGTATCCTTCTTTAAAGTTTTTTTGATTGACAAGAAAACATCCGTAATAGTAATAATCTGAGTGTTCAGGGTTTAGGTTTAAGAGTATGTTATAGTATTTTTCTACTGCTTCATATTCTCCAAGTCTAAATAAAGTAAAAATAATATTTCTTATATACAATCTGGTATTTTTTTTTAGATTATGGGCTGCCAAGAAATATTGCTTTTGCTGTTCAAGCTTTTTATCCTTGTATACTAAGGAATATAAGTGCCCTAAGATATTATAAACTTCATCATCTTGTTGAAATAGAGAAATAAATCTTTCAAAGTATTCAATCGCGGAGCTGTAGTCTTGTAATTTGTTAAGATAAATTTTGCCAATATCCTTGATTGCGAAAAGTTTGTTATCCGAAGTTTTTTCATACAGATTGAAGAATTCTTTAGCTGCATCAAGTTGCTTTAGCTCAATAAGACAAAGTCCAATGTTTCTATATTCTTCAGGAGATAATGGGCTTAATTTAAAAGCATCAAGATATTGGAGAGTGGCATTATTATAGTTATTATTTAGAAAATCAATTTGGGCATGCTCTCTTACGAGGTTAGAGTAATTTTTTTCGAGCTCTTTTGTATCAACGATTGAGCGTTTCATAATTTCGTTATACAGTTCAATCGTGTTTTTCTTGTTATCACTAAGCGCTAAGCCAATAGCAATACCGATATTAATGCCTTGGATAATGTCCTGAATATTTCTCATACTAAAATTATATTCGAGTTACTGTTTTTATTCAAAATGTAAATATATTTTTATAAATATCAAACTCATGATATACTGTTAAATGTTTAGGAGGTATATTTTGAGAGCAGAAGAATATTATAAACAAGGTTATTCTTGTTCTGAGAGTCTATTAAAAGAAGGCATTGATAATGGTTATTGCAGGGCAGAGGTATTACCTGTAGCGACATCATTTTGCGGAGGGATGGGATCAGGCTGTTTGTGCGGAGCAGTTGCAGGTTCACAAATAGTCATCGGTTCGATATACGGCAGGAGTAATGCAAAAGAAAATAGTCAGATAGCAAAAGACAAAGCAAGAGAATTTGTTAGTTTATTTAAAGAGAAATATAAATTTACATGTTGCAAAACGTTATGTAAGGGGCTTGAAGGCGAAGCAAAGCGAGCACATTGTTCAGAAATGATTCATTTTTGTTCACGCACATTGGATAAAGTATTGGATTTAAAAGCGGAAGTTAATGGATAGACGAGTAGAGGGGAAAAAACGTATATTATTTGTTGGCATACCGGATATGGCGTATGTAGGTTTGGACGGGCTTTTAATGTCTGGTATAAATGTTGTTGGGGTAATTGGTCCTAAAAAACGTCATCCAATGTATTATAATTTTAAACGTTTTGTAGTTGCAAGAGCTTTAAATTTCATAGAATATGACGAGCTTGATGAAACGGAATTAATAGAAACTGTAAGAGGCTTAAATGTCGATTTAGCTGTAGTTTGTTCATTTAATTATAAGATTCCAAAGGTATTGTTAGAGGCAACAAAAGACGGATTTATAAATGTTCATCCATCTCTTTTGCCTTTATATAGGGGCGGAAATCCTTATACTAATGTTCTTTTGAATGGAGAAACAGAAACAGGTGTTACAATTCATTTTATGGATGAGGGATTTGATACAGGTGATATTATTATTCAGAAAAAATATCCAATTCATCCGAAATCTACTATGGGAACACTGTTTAACGAATTAAATATATTGGGCGTAGAGCTTTTATTGCTGGTTTTAAAAGAGTATGAGAAACGAGAATTGCCAAGAAAAAAACAGCCGGCTGGTAATTTTGTAAAAGGTAATACTTTATCAGAAGAAGCTTTGTATATAGATTATACAAAGACAGCAGAAGAGATAGAAAAATTTGTAAGGGCATTGAACCCTTTTATACTAGCATCTACAATGTTTCGTGGAAATTTAATGAAGATAAGTAAGGTAGAAGTAGCAAGTGATACATTGTGTATGCCGCATCCACCGGGTTGTGTTTCCAAGATAGAGGATAACAAGTTTTTTATAGCAACTTCTAAGGGTTTAGTTGTTCCGACCGTGTTACAGTTTGGTAACTTCTTTATCGGAGATGCTGCTGATTTTATCAGAATAGTAAATCCGAAGATAGGAGAAGAATTCAAATAATGGATAAATTATACTTTTTAACAGCCGGCATGCCGTTAAGAACCGGAACAAAGGGGTATGATAAGGCTTTTGAAATATTAGATGAAATGAATTTGGACGGATTAGAGCTTGAGTTTGTCCGAGGTGTTCGTATTAGTGAAAAAAGTCGTGAGGCAGTAAGCAAGACCAAAAAGATAATAACTGCGCACGCTCCGTTTTATGTTAATTTGAACGCAGTAGAGCCGGAAAAAGTTGAAGCAAGTATTCAGCGTATAATAGAAACGGCAGAAGTAACGAACGAGTTAGGAGGATATAGTATAACCTTCCATGCGGGATATTATTTAGGACAAGATAAAGAAGAAGTGTATTCAAAAATCTCATCCCAGATAAAGATAATAACTGATGCACTTGCAAAGTGTGAAAATAAAATATTTGTACGCCCTGAGACGACAGGTAAAGCGACTCAGTGGGGAGATGTTGATGAGATTATCAGATTATCAAAAGAGTATGAAACGGTATATCCTTGTGTCGATTTCTCTCATTTGCATGCAAGATATGCTGGAATTATGAATACGTATGATGAATTCTGTTCTGTGTTTGAAAAAATAGGTAAAGAGTTGGGCGATTTTGCATTGAATAATTTTCATGCGCATATTGCAGGTATTGAATATACGCAAAAAGGCGAAAAGCAGCATTTGAATTTAGAAGAATCAGATATGAACTATAAAGATTTATTGAAAGCTTTTAAGGCTTTTGGGGTAAAAGGGGCTGTTGTTTGTGAAAGTCCTAATATTGAAGATGATTGTAAATTATTAAAGGATTATTACTTGAGTTTGTAATAATCCTTTAAATACCTTGATTTCTATAATTTCAAAAAATTACAGCATGTGAGCTCTTAGGTATTCACCTGATTTTGAGCTGAGATAGGCGGGAGCAATATCGAAAACGGTTTTGCAGCCGTAAGAACCTTCTTTATTTAATCTGTAAGCTGCTCTTGCGTACGCAACAAGGACGCTTGAGGTGAATTCCGGATTTGAGTCAAGCTTTAAGCTGTATTCTATTAAATGATTGTGTTCATTGTTAAGTCCTGTTTTCCCTGTTCTTAAAACAAATCCGCCGTGAGGAATTTCGCTATGATTTTTTATTAATTCCTCTTTAGAGATAAAGTGAACGGTTGTATCATATTCATCAAAGTAGTTTGGCATAGATTTAATTTCGTGCTCAACTTTATTTGGATCGGCACCTTCTTTAAGAACTACAAAGCATTCTCTTGTATGTTTTTGTCTTGTCGTTAGTTCAGGGTTTTCACCGTTTCTGACTTTTTCTAAGGCTGATTCAACAGGGATTGTATATTGCTTAGCATCAGCCACCCCTTCAATTCTTCTTATAGCGTCTGAGTGTCCCTGACTTACACCTTTCCCCCAGAAGGTGTAATCTTTGCCCTCTGGTAGGATGGCATTAGCATACATTCTGTTAAGAGAAAACATTCCCGGATCCCAACCGACAGAAATGATTGCTGTTTTATTTCCTTTTATGGCTGCATTATTTACA
>CALURS010000036.1 GCA_944323215.1 Candidatus Gastranaerophilales bacterium
ATGAGGTGCCTTTAAATCCGGTGTATTACTTGTTGTCCTAACTATTTCATCTGCATATGCAGCTGCTTGATTAAGCATTTCTTTTATGCTCATTCTACCGTCCGAATGCGTTGTGTGATTATGAAGACTTGCTCTGTATTTTTTACTTATTTTACCTGACATATCATAACCGTCTTTTATTTCGGTTATTAAACTTGCCCCCGGAGAATAATGCTCCGGAGAATTACTGAAATCTATCAATATTTTTTTATATTCCTCAGGACCCATTATACTTCTTAGCTGATAATAATTTTCTGTATTTAAACCTAAATCACCTAAGATATCTTTTCTATAGTCAATATCTTTTGGAAATTGCTTCATCTGTTTTTTGATAAAATTAATTACCGGACTGTTTAAACTTGTACTTTTATTTATGGCATTTATTGAGCGGCATTTTTTATAGTTATATGCCCAATATATCCCCCCAATAACTAATGATGTCAGCCCTGCTTCTATATATGTTTTTTTCTTCTGTAAAAAATTTTTTGTACGAGGAAATTTCTTATCCTGATTAGGTGAGTTCGCAAGATACTTTTTATAAGCTATTTGATTTTCTATTGCATTTACTCTCATTTTCCCTCTTTTACAAGAGCCTCGATTAGCGGCTCAAATAAATCATCTCCGCCACGTGAAAAATATTCCTTGAACTCAACTGTAAACTCTCTGTTATTAGCACAAGCCGATTCTATTAAAGCTTTCAAAAAACGATACTGTTTTCCCGTATCCCAAGTGTCAAATTCTTTTTCCAGCTTTTCTCTGGATAACCTTTTAGGCTTATGATCTCCTCTGTTTTTTAATGCTTTTAATTGAGACAGATTAACAAGCTGAAATGTCGGACTTTGCTTAAGATACCAATAATCCATTTTCCCGAATTTCGAAAAATATTGACCCTCTCGCATCGTCTCTATTACAAAACCTATATTTTTAATTATTTCCTTGGTCGGATTATCAAACACATTCTCCCGCGTATAATTGGGAAAACTTTGACATAACTCTATATAAAATTGATTTGCTTTAACATAATCCTCAGTATATTGGTTTTGTAAATTCTTTAAATATTGAAATTTACGAGATTTACTTAAGTCCAATTTTAAATCAACTACATAGTTTAATAAAAACGAATCTAAAAAATTCAAATCACCTTTCTTTTTCCAAATTTCTTGACATTTCTTATCGGCAGCATCGATTAATTTTTTAAACTGCTGCTCAGTATATACTTGCGGAAAAGCAGCGCTATCATGGTTATAACTTAAAATTCTTTGATCCGTATTATACCAAATTTTACCTTTAAATAAATCCACATCCTTTTTATCTTGTACACCACCGTCTCCATGACCTTTTATTATTACATATGCTTTGTCTAAATCACTTCCGGGAAGTGCCTTATGCCTGCCAACAGAACATACCCCGTCATAACCAGCTTGAACTACTTGGTAATAGCCTTTTCCTGCTTTATCTTCAATACTTAATTGCTCTGACGCGGTCATTAATGCGCTCACAAACGCTATCTTTATTCGTTCCGATACTTCTGCTAAATTCGGAAAGCCTGTTAATTCCTTATAATAACTGATGAATTTTTTTTGTTCCGCAACTGACGTTATCCTATCCAAAAACTCTAAATTCTTTTTCCTGATATTTTCATCTATATAGCGCCTGTAATATTCCCCACCTATATCAAGATAATTCCCAATCTTGAAATTCTCAAATATTTTTATGCCGTCTTTTGCTGTTAATTCACCCCATTCCGGTATTTTCATCTCATAATAGGGCAAATGCCAAGGACTCCCTCTAAATGAGAGCTGTTCCGTTGCATTAGCTTTTGAACTCTGAAAAATATCTCCTTCTTGTTTTAAAGGAAATACTACATTTTTATTCTCAATTTTTGGTTTTAACGATACACCATTAATTTTAGTACCGATAGGATTGACAGCTAACATAAATTTATACCATTAGTTCTTGTCTATATTAAATCACTAAATATATTTTTTTGCTATCATTCCCTTGTACAAATTCCTATATCATACTTACCTTTTATATTATTTTTTATAGTCCTTATTATTATTTGATTTCAAGCTATATAAAACCAATAGCAATTGTAAAGTTTTGTAACGATTGTTAAAAAAATACTCAAAAATTAGCAAAAAAAAATAAATCATCGGTTTATATAAACGGGGGTAGTCAATATCCTAAAAAAAATGTATAATGCTTTAGTGCAAAAGAGGTGATAAACATGAGTGAATTAAATGGAACAAATTTGAATAATTTTAGTCCGATTGGCAAAAATATTCAGCCAAAATCTGCTGATGTAAACAAACCTTGCCCTGAATGCAAAATAGAAGAAGATAAAATTAATGACTTTTCAAATCCGCATGCTGAAATAATAGGTCGTTCTATGGTTCCGCTTGAACGTGATACAATAAAAAATGACCTTGATGCGCTTATTGAAAATCCGCAAATAGCTGAAAATTCTGACAAGTTATTTGAGTTTGCATATTATCAAGCAGTTCAAAACGGTGAAAAAAATCCTTATGAAGAAGCTGCTTACTTCTCTACCACCCAGCTTTAATTTGAAAATCGTAGGTCTTTAGCAATTTTTTTGATATTTTTTGTCAAATTTTTTGGCATGGTTATATTATTTAGGTCAACACGTTTTTAATAAATATACTCTCTAGTATTGTTATTACTAGATTTCCTACTCTATTCGACGTATTGACAATAGTGCTATTTTATGGTATAAAAGTTGTGGGGTAAATGTATATTTTTGAGTCTTGCACACTTGCAAGACTTTCCTTTTGTTTAGGCTTTTTGTTAAAGCGTTGTATATAAATTATTCCTGTGTATAATATTCTTTAAAAACGGAGATATTTTTTATGATAAATGTAGCGGTTTGCGGTTCACAAGGGAAAATGGGCAAAGAAGTTGTAAAGGCAGTTAATAACTCGCCAGAGATGAATCTAATTGCTAAAATTGACATTAACGGCGGCGAGTATTCTTCTATCAAAGAGGCTATGAATGCCTGTAAAATAGATGTTTTAGTTGATTTTACCCAGCCTAAATCTATTTTTGAAAATGCTAAATTTTGTTTAAATAACGGTATTAAGCCTGTTATTGGAACTACAGGTTTAAAAGATGATGAGATTAAAGAATTAGAAGAATTAACAAAATCTAATAAGACAGCATGTCTTATTGCTCCAAATTTTTCTACAGGTGCAGTTTTGATGATGATGTTTGCAAAGAAGGCTGCAAAATATTTTGATAATGCCGAAATTATAGAAATGCACCACAACCAAAAGAAAGATGCTCCGTCAGGGACAGCTATAAAAACAGCATTAATGATGTCAGAGGTTAAAAAAGATTTCACATTAAATAATTGCCCTGAAGTTGAAACAATTGAAGGAGCAAGGGGGGGAAATTCTTATTCTAATATTCATATACATTCTGTAAGGATGCCGGGGTATATTGCTTCACAAGAGGTTATTTTCGGCGAAGAAGGTCAGATATTCAAGCTTAGACATGATTCTATGAACAGGGAATGTTATATGAAGGGGGTTTTACTTGCCATTAATTATGTAAGTAAGAATAATGAATTTATATATGGACTTGAAAAGATAATGTAATTTAGCAAATTTGAAAGGAAAAGTAATGCAGAAACCAAACATTGCAGTATTAGGTGCAACAGGAGTAGTTGGAAGAGAAATTCTAAAGATATCGGAAGAACTTAATGTTCAGTTTAATGAGATTAAGTTTTTGTCATCTGCCAAGAGTGCAGGAAAGAAAATAGAATTTAAAGGCAAGACCTATACTGTTGAAGAAGCTACACCTGAAGTATTTGATAATGTAGATATAGTAATGGCTTCTGCGGGTGGTTCTACCAGTAAGAAATTTGCACCTGAAATTGTAAAACGCGGCGGATTAATTATTGATAATTCAAGTGCATTCCGTATGGAAAAGGACGTTCCACTGGTTATTGCAAATGTTAATGATGAGGACTTAAGGTTACACAAAGGTATTATTGCCAATCCGAATTGTTCAACTTCTCAATTAATGTTGGTTTTAAAACCGCTTCACGACAGATTTAATATAAAACGCTTAATTGTTTCGACTTATCAAGCAGTTAGCGGTGCAGGGCTTGCAGCAATCAATGAGCTTACTGAAAATACAAAAGCAAAATTAGCAGATGAAGCGTTTGAGAATAAATGCTTTAAAAAGCCGATAGCGTTCAATGTAATCCCGCAAATTGATGTATTCTGTGAAAACGGATATACAAAAGAGGAAATGAAGGTTGCAAACGAAACTAAGAAAATACTTCATTTGCCTGCTGATTTACCGATATCTTGTACAGCAGCAAGAGTTCCTGTTTATAACGGGCACTCTGAAGCGGTTGATATCGAGTTTGAAAAAGCTGTTACACCTGACGAGGTTAGAGAAATATTAAAATCCAGTTTTGGTGTTACGGTTATTGATAACCCTGATAACTTTGAATATCCTACAACTTACGACGCAAGCGGCGTTGACCCTGTATTTGTCGGCAGAATAAGAAAAAATCTTGCCTTCGATAACGGTATTTCTTTATGGTGTGTAGCTGATAACATTCGTATTGGAGCCGCACTTAATACTGTAAGAATCTGTAACAAGGTTATTGAAATGGGCTTGTGGGGCAAAAACAGATAGAGTATTGGAGTTTGCATGCCGGAAGATTACGGGAAAAAAGTATTATACGATACAAAATTTTTACAATTAAAATCGGCAAAATCTCCAATGGGTAAAGAATGGGTTTATGCTCACCGCCCTAATGCCGACGATATTGTTATAATTTTACCTTGGATAAAAAAAGATAATAAGGATTATGTTCTGTTTATCCGAGAGCTTCGCCCACCTTTATATGCGGAAAACAGGAGTAAGTATAATATCGGACTTCCGGCAGGGCTTGTCGGTGACGAGCGTATTGGTGAAAGTGTTAATGATGCAATAAAGGCAGAGTTGCTTGAAGAAACGGGGCTTGTGGCGGACAGTATTGAAATAGTTGCAAAAAAGATTTCAAGCTCATCAGGCTGTACTTCTGAGGTTTCAACCATAGCTATTGCAAGAATATCTAATTCATTACCTATTCAAGAACCTGTTTCCGATGGAGGAATACTCGTTGAAAGAATGCTCGTTGAATTTAAAAATATTCCTAATTTCTTAAACCTTGAACAAGAAAAAGGAAATTCAATTTCAGGACAAGCCTTAGCTGCATTATTTTTCTTAAAAAATCTTACGTCTATTCAATAGCTGCAAACATGATTGTTATTTCGTTTATTAAATCTTCGTTTTCAGCTTTGTACGCATAGGTAAGCGCTTTCTTTAAAAGTTGAGATGATTTAGACTTATTTTTAAATTCCAACATAAGTTTTGCAGCAGACTTGTAGTTCTGAGCAAGTTCTTCATATTCGCCGGCTTTAGTATAGTTATTAACCGCATCAGCATAATACTTAAGAGCCGTGTCTGCAAAATTAAAGTGCGAGTATGCATCTGCAGTTGAACTTGAAATAAAACCTTTTGTCTTTGAATCATTTGTTGAAGCTATTACTTCTTTTGCCTCTTCGTAAAACTCAAAGCATTGTTTATCATATTTATCCGTTAACAGATTACCTATTTTTGCAAGCGTTGTTGACTGAGTTATCACATCGTCAGTTTCGCCTGCATACGAGACAGATACTAAGTAATGGTCAATGGCAGGTTCTACTTGATTAACATCATCATATATTTTTGCCATTGATAAGTGTGCTTGTGTCCTTACTTCATTATCTGTTGTGTAGTTTAGAGAATTCCTATAACTGTTTAGTGCTTGAACATAAAAATCATTATCATCGTAGATTTTTCCTACTTCAAGACAAATCCTTGATTGAGTCTCGTAATCTTTTAATTCTTCAGCACGATAAAATGCTTCTTTAAAGATTTGCATTGCTCTTTTGGGATTATCCTCATAAGCATGCTTTTTCGCCTCAATAAACAAAGATTTTAGTCTTGTATCTTGAGGTATAACAGTTATGTGAGGTTTTCTAACAAACGTTTTCTGAATGCTTTCCTCTACTGTGTCACTTGTGTCAAATAAATCTGTCTCCTGATTTTCTTCAGGTGCAAGCCCTATTGGTTCATAATCTCCGATTGGAACATTTTCATCAGCAGGAGTTTCAATCGGTTCATGTGCTGATTCAGGCTGTTGGGAGGTTTGTTTCTTGGGTGATTGTTTGGGTTGATTTTGTGGAAATCTTACTAAAAATGATTCGTTAACTTCATCTTCATTATAACTATAGTTGATTTGTTGTAAAAATAGTGCTTCAAGCCAGTTTTGAACAACTTTTGACTCTTTTTTAAGAGTTTCAGTTATATATCTGTCTAATATTTGTGCCGCACTTCTTAAATTATTTTGAACAATCGGTACATTGGGATTAGGTCTTTTAACATGCATTTCAACAAGCTTTAAATATTCTTCGGCTTGTTCTTCAAGTTCAGGCGGAGTAGCAATAGCTTTTATAGTATTCCTAAAATCCCTTAAAATCTGAGATATATTAACCCTGTTACTTCTTCTTTGTGCTTGCGGCGCGGGTTGTTGTACGTTGTTATTAACAGGAGTAAATCTTCCCGCCATTTGATGCTGCTGAGGAGCAGACATTCTCTGCGAATTAGCAGAAGGATAGTTTGGACGTTGGTATGGCGTATAGCCTATAGGATAAGGACTTCTTGCTGCTTGAGTTCCTTGATATCTCCCATTCATTTGTTGCGGAGCATACTGACTCGCTCGTCCCCTTACAACTACATTTTCTTCTTGGTTTTGATTTTGCTGTTGTCTCGGTGCACCACTCTCTGGACGGTGATTTCCTTCACCATCTTCTGATTTCTTCAATCCGTTTTGATTGTTTAGATATGGGCGCTGTCTTACTGTATTTAAAGTGTTTAACAAAATCAACCATCCTTCCTATTATTTTATCGGAATTTAATTTGGTTTCTTCAATTTTCGGTACAAAAATCATACATAAGTATGAGATATTTACTCATGCTTTAATGATAAATTTCCAAAAGTCATGTATTTATAGGGTTTTAGCCTGTAGGGTTTTAATTCTTTGTTTTTACATTTACTCTTTGACAATATTCAGATATCGGACAGTCTGAACAATTAGGATTAATTGGTTTACAAATATTTTGACCATGCGTAACAAGTATTGTATTTATATCAAGCCAATACTTAATCGGTAAAATTTTTCTTAAAGCAAACTCTGTTTCTTCAGGAGTCTTTGTTTTTATATATCCAAGCCTGTTACATATCCTATGAACATGTACATCTACACAAATGGCAGGCTTATTAAACCCTAGTGCTAAAACAAGATTGGCGGTCTTTCTTCCTACTCCCTTAAATTTTACAAGCTCATCAATTTCGTCAGGAACCATTGAATCCATTTCTTCATATATTGTTTTTGAAAGTTCTATAATTTGTTTAGCCTTATTTGCATAAAATCCTACCGGATAAATTGCTTTGGCAAGTCTATCCTCTGAACAATTTGCAAAGTCTTTTGGTGTACGACCAATTTCAAGCATTCTCAATGTTGCAGGATATGTTGTCTTATCATTCGTTCTTAAACTCAAAATACAGGCTATAAGTACAAGATATGGATCCTTAAACCCCGCCATAAGTCTTACAAAGTCACTCTGCGGTTGTTTTGCCTGTTTAAGCGCTAATATTATTTTGTCTATTTCAACTTTGCTCATAATCGGATTTTAGCATAAATCCTCTATTATGTGTGAGTTACAAATAAAAACTCAAGGTTGTATATAATCTAACCTTGAGTCGTTTATTTGTTTTAACTTCTCCTTCTTAGTCTGCATAGCAGTTAAGTAAGCCGCAATTTCTCATCTTGTTTAACGCTCTCGCTTCCGTTTGCCTTATACACTCTTTTGTTACACCAAATAAGTTTCCGATTTCTTCTAAGGTCTTTCTTGCGTGGTTCTCAAGTCCAAATCTCATTCTCAATACGTCTTGTTCGCGTTCTTTTAATGTTGAAATTACAACCCTTAAATCGTGCTTTAATCTCTCATACTCAATGTTGCTTTCAAGATTGCTGTTTTCGTCGCTTAGTATTTCGCTAAGACTCATTTCACTTCCATCTTTCCCGTCAAAGCTGCCCTCTAAAGATAAACTTACATTGTATGCCGAAAGATATGAAACAATCTTCTCAGGCTCAATATTCATTTTTTTTGCAACATCCTCTGTCTTTACCTGACAATCATAAGCACGCTCCATATCAGCCTTTATTCTGGAATATTTTGATAAAGTTTCTTGTACATATACAGGAATTTTCATACAGTATGCCTGTTCAGAAATAGCCTTGAACATAGCTTGTTTTATCCACCAGCCAGCATATGTCGCAAATCTGTAACCTAAATCAGGGTTAAATTTCTCTACCGCTACCATTAACCCTAAATTCCCTTCTTGAATTAAGTCCACATAAGGAATTTTTGCTATATGAATACTTTTCTTTGCAATTGTAAATACAAGTTTTAAATTGGCGTTTACTAAAATCTTTTTTGCCTCTTTATCACCTGCTTTTATTCTGGCAGTAACTTCTGCCTCCTCTTTTGCACTTAATGATTTGTACGAATACACTTTTTTGATGTACTTCGCAAACTCGCTTTCCGGTAATACCGGATTAAAACTTCTGTTCTCATAAGGAATTGTTGAATACCCTTCGTCTTTTCTGAAATTTTCAATTCTTAATTTTTGTTCGTTTCTGTTGTTTTGTGTTTTGTGGGGGAAATGATTTGTCATAATATTAAACTCCTATTTTTTCATTACAAACTAAGCCCTAAAAGAGCCTTCTCTATCTGGCTTAAAGAAGGTTAAGGCCTTTATTGACGACACACTGTATATAACATCTGTATATACTCAATATATCACATCGAGTATATAAATTCAACCCTTTTATTAAGAAAGATTAAGAAAAAGTCCATTTTTTGCAATTTATTGTTACAAATATTCACACTTTACCGCCGTAAAATACTCAAAATATCCTTTACATATCTACACCTTTTGTTGACATAGTTATCTATTAGGAAGAAAATATTGTTGAAGATTATCACAAAATTTGAGGTAAATAATGAAGATTGAAAAAGTTAACGGTTTAGGAATGGATTGCAGACCAAGAAAGTTAGATTTTATTAAATATAGTAACAAATCATACACCTCAAATCCTTCAATGAAGGCAGAAGACTGTTTTTTTAAAGCTAATGAAAGAGAAAACAGCTTAGTATCATTAAATTTTCTTGCATAAAAAGTATAAAGGGGAGATATGGAAAAGTACACAACCACTCTGAAAATAGAGCGACTTGCGCATAATAAGTTTTTACCTGAATATAAGACTGAAGGAGCAGCCGGCATGGACTTGTGTGCGGCAATAGACGAACCTGTCACATTAAAGCCTTTAGAAAGAAAGTTAATACCTACAGGGATTAAGATAGAATTAGAACACGGTTATGAAGCACAAATAAGACCTCGTTCAGGCATGAGTATCAAGCACGGAATTACACTTATTAATTGTGTAGGTACGATTGATGAAGACTATCGTGGTGAAGTATGTGTTCCTATTGTAAATATAAGCAATGATACATACACTATTGAACCACAAGAGAGAATTGCTCAAATGGTTATAGCCAAAACTGAGCGTGCCAAAATTGAAGTACTTACAGAACTTACCGACACTGCAAGAGGAGCAGGTGGTTTTGGTTCTACCGGGAAGTAATATTCGTTTTCTGTCGATTCTTTCTATTCCTTATATTAATACATGCTATAATTGCTACAATGATACAAAAATCAAAACAGTCTATATTCAATATAAAAGATAGCCTCATATTTATTTCACCAGCTTTAATAGGCACTTTTATATTTATTATTATTCCAATTTTTATATCATTTGCTATTAGCTTCTATAAATGGGACTTACTTGGTACACCGGTATTTGTAGGATTTAAAAATTATTATGAAATTTTCACTGAAACAGAATACTTAAATATATATAAAAATACTTTAGTGTATGTAATTTGTGTAACACTTTTTGGCACGGTTCTCCCCTTAATATTAGCCTTCCTTATATCAATAAAGTTCAAATTTAGTGAAGAGTTTAAACTTATATGCTTCCTGCCATATATAACCCCTATGATAGTAATAGGTACGGTTTGGTGCTGGATTTTTGACCCAACTTCTGGTCTTATTAATTCTATATTTAATCTACACTATAGATGGCTATACGACCAAAATCTAGCCATGCCTATTATAATATTTGTATCAGTCTGGAAATTACTGGGTTATAATACTCTGCTTTACCTTACAGGATTTGCTAATATTAACTTCTCAATTATTGAATCAGCTAAAACAGATGGGGCGAATTATTTTAATATTTTAATAAAAATATTAATCCCTTTATTAAAACCCACTATTTTTTTCGTAACCCTAACTACTATTATTTCCTCTTTTCAAGTCTTCGACCTAATTTATATAATGACAGGCGGAGGACCAAACGGTGCTACAGATGTTATTGTTTATAGTATTTATAAAGAAGGTTTTGAATACTTTAACGCCGGTAAATCATGTGCTCTGGGATACATTCTGTTCTTTATAATCGTATTTTTTACTATTCTAATTAAAAAACATCGTAATAATTCTTAATATTTTGTTCCAAAATTTTAAAAATGTGGAATAAATATTCATGTAGCACAAAATTAATATGTTGACTTAATTCATAAAATTTAATATAATCTGGATATAGTTGAATAAAAAGTTGAAATTAATTAAAAGAGCTTAGAATAACAAAGAAGAGAAAGGATTATAACAGATGAGAAAACTAGGATTCACATTGGCAGAAGTACTCATTACTTTGGGTATCATCGGTGTTATCGCTACATTGACTTTGCCAACTTTAATGTCTAATACCGCTGAACGTGAGTATTCAACAGCATTGAAGAAAGCTATAAGTGCTTTAACAGAAGCAGTTCAAATGCAAGTTGCTTTAGAAAATATCAGTTTTGATGAAATGGTTGACAAAAGTTCAGATGCGGATACAGAAACCAACTCTTTATATGCGTTCCTAGTTAATAGAATGCAAACTGAAAAGTATGCTGAAAATGAAGGTGATGATTGTCAAGAAGGAGCTGATGCAGGTTCAGCTCAATGCTTAAGCTATGGCGGCTTAATGGATGGCAACGTTGCAATGTTCTTCCGTGACGGTTCTGCTATTATATACAATGCAGAAGAAACTATTGAAAGCAACGATTGTGTTGACGCTATGGGTGAAGATGTTAACTGTTTCAAAGTTGTTTATGACGTTAACGGATATAAAAAGCCAAACTTGCTAGCTAACTGTAAAGGTAAAGATGGTAGAGGTAAAGCTCCTATAACCGACAGTGCAGGTAGTATCGACGGTACTGAATGTACTTCTAAGAACTTTGTAGCTCGTGACCAATATCCTGTTAAATTACACGGTGTTGCGGCTTATCCTAACTCACCTGCTGCTAGATATATCTTCAACAAGAAATAATTCTGTTGATAACAATATTTATAAAACCACTGTTTAAATTAAACAGTGGTTTTATTTTATACTTATTTAATACTATTCTTCGTTTATATAGACTCTCGGTATAGGAATTTCATCAAACTGAAGTTTAACAAGGGCTTCTTGTTCAACTTTTTGTGCATTTTCTTTTGCTCGTTTTATATTTGTTAAATATTCATCTCTGACAGCTTTAGCATATCCAAATAGCTTATTAGCCTGTTCTTTCCCGCCATGATTTCTTAAAAATATTGCTCTATCTACTAATATTCCTATATGATTACGCAAATTATCCAATATATTTGGATTATTTGTGATTTGATCTACTATTGGTCTATCAGAACGATTATTGTTACATCTTTGGCATTCCCATATTGTTACCTCTCCGTTTTGGCTATCAGGAGTTATATGCTCTAAGGTTGCTGCTGAAAACATTAATAGTCTTTCGCCTATTTCTTCAGGAGTCCTATCCTTGTATTTCATTATAAACGCTGATACAGAATCTTCTGAAGTTGGCATTTGTTCTGCTTCTGATTTTATTTTTTCACTTAAGTATTTATCTTGTATTTTATCTGCAAATTCTTCTATATCCTTTAGAAAGATTTTTCGTTTAAATTTAACCATTCGCTTTTTTACAATAAATTCTTTTGCTGTTTGAGTTATATCGTATAATTCTTGTTGATGTTCTTTTTCCAATTCAGGAATCATTGATTTTAATCTGTTTAAAATAGTAAGTTGTGTTGCTACTAAATTACTTTCATATTCAAATGAAAGCAGTACTATTAATTCTTGTAAATCAATCCCCGGATATTTTTGTGCAAGCGGTTTAATTATCTGCATTATACTATATTCAACAGGTTTCATTATATCTTCATACTGTTCTAGAGCATTAATAGCAGTTAAGCAAGATGCGCTAAACAAACCTGCAGCCGGTAAAGCTTTTATCTGATCCAGTGATATCATTGTTTTCCCACAACAAGGGCAGGGCAAATTTAATTTTAACAAATTTTTTAACCAATACTTTGGATACGCATCGGCAAAATTGCCTGTAAATGGTATTTTTACAGAGCTATAAGGATAGTAATCTATTTCACCATATTTTGCAGAATTTGTTTGAGCATCCATAACAGTTTTTCCTCTCACAGGCAAAGATAATTTTTTTTGTGTCCTTGTTTGTGAAAAAATTTGCACTGCTAATATATTCATACCACAATTTTAGCATAATGTAACATCAAAAAAAAGAAAAAGGGCAATTTGCCCCTTATAATGGTAAGTATATTGTAATAAAATCTCTTTTTATACGGTTTTCCCCGTAATCTTTTATGCCTCTCCTATCTCCCCCACTCTGTGTTTTAATAGCATCCTTGCTCTTAAAACATTAGATATAATTTAATAATGTCCCTGTTTGATATACCTGAGATAAAAGTGACATACTTGCCTGATAAGCATACATTGCATTATACATCTCTGTTGCTGCTTCTGTTATATCTATATCTTTTAGGTTTGACAAATAACTTGTTAAATTTACTTTTGTATTATCCAAAGAAGTTTTTGACATATCCATATTATTATATGCGGCAGCATATTTAGTCTGAACTGTTGTTATTTCAGACATATTCTCATCAAACCTATCTAATAAAGCGTATAAAGCATCATTTGCAGCTGCTACTTCTGCATCTGAAGGTTGTTCTATCAAGGTTTTTAATGCATTAATGGTTTCAACCATTGTACCTATTATACCTTCACTTTCACCGGTTGCTTCATCATAATACCCAAATACACTGTCTCCGGGAGCATTAATTACTTCGTATGTTCCGTCACCTGTTTGTACATATCTTTGATATTCTCCATCTGAAGGTGTTCCGCTATATGTTACTGATGTTATATTCCCGTCTGCATCTTTATTTATCGTAAATGGCTGAGTCTTTACATTTGTTCCTGCAAATACGTAATCTCCGTTAAATTTAGTATTTCCTAATTGTACTATTGTTTCTAAACCGCCTTCTAATTCTGACAACATTGCTTGCAAAGCATCTGCCTCATATGTTCCGTTTGCTGCTTGTACAGCCAATGGTTTATAAGAGCTTACTATATTACTGTTTAATGAATCTAACATATCATCTAATTCTGTTATTTCATCCTGAGCTATTGCTATATTTTCCAAATACACATCTACATTTTCCAGTCCTTTTTGCGTTTTTAAAACATTAACTGTTGCTACAGGATCATCAGCTATTGAGGTTAGTTTTGAATTAGAGGATATCTGTGCCATTATATTGGCATAGTTATTGTAATTTTTACTAAGCCCGCTTTGTAATATTGAATATAACATTTGAGATGATACACCTTGAGATATAGTCATTTTTTATGCTCCTAAATTCACTAATACCGTTAACAAATCTGAACAAGTTGTAAATACTCGTGCTGCAGCCGAATATGCCGTTTGGAATTTTATCATATCAGTTAGCTCACTATTTAAATCTACTGAATATTCGGATGTCCTTTGTAAATCTAAATTATCTACAATACTCTGTTGTGCTTCCATTTCACTATTTACATCACTTAATGCGGTCCCAACTTTTCCAACTAAAGCAGAATAATAATCTTCGAATGTTAGTCCGCCTAATCCTGCTTGCGCTGATTCTCGTGTATTTAACATATTTACTACATTTGAATTATTACCAACTGCATTTGCATCAAACTGAGCAGGATCTTCAAAATATGCTGTTGCTAACAGCCATTGCCCACCATCGGCTAGAAGCGCATCATTAACCTTTATACTACTTGCAGTTATCGCACCGCCATCTGAGGCTACAAATATGTTTACTCCTTGATTAGCATTTGATAAAGTCCAAGTTGTAGGATCTATACAGTATGCATTTGCATCTGTTTGCAGTGCATTAAATATATCTGCTACTGTTACAGCTAATTCATCCAATTTACCTAATAAGTAATCTGCGCTTACTGTTCCATTTGTATCAGAACCTTCTACTAAATATCCGCCTAATTTTCCGGTAGTCAATTCGTCATTTATGTTACCAAAAGTTCTGCCATCATTACATTCTATTC